>DASSLB010000134.1:0-5418 GCA_035689945.1 Gaiellaceae bacterium
GAGCGGCTCGCGTACGCCGCGCTCGCGCAGACCCAGGCCGCGCGCGACGCCGCCGCCGGCTTCGGCAGCTGACGTGACGCACGAGAAGGAGATCGAGATCCGCTGGCGCGACCTCGACGCCTTCAACCACGTCAACCACGTCGTCTTCCTCACCTACCTCGAGGAGGTGCGCGACGAGTGGCTCGGCCGCGTGCTCCAGGATTCGGCACTCGTCTGGGGCTACGTGATCGCCCGAGTCGAGATCGACTACCGGCGAGAGCTGACGCTCGAGGACGACGCCGTCGTCGCGCGCTGCTCACTCGAGCGGCTCGGGACGAAGAGCGTCACGACGCGCGAGTCGATCGTGACCCGCGACGGCGAAACGTGCGCCGAGGCTCAGGCCGTGCTCGTCGCCCGCGACGAGAAGACCGGGGGCTCGCGCGTCATCTCCGACGTCGAGCGCGCCGCCTTCGAGCAAGCGGCCGTCGGCGCTTGAGCCAGAGCGCCCACGGTCTGCGGTTGCTGATCTTCTTGCACGGCACGGCGCTCATGCACCCCGGCGGAGTCGACCGAACACGGGAGGAGCGTGTCGCTCAGGCGCGCGGGCGAGCCGATCCCACCGTGCATGACTACGCGGCATATGTACCGGTCGGCGGTGTGGTCGCGAAGCTCCAGCGCTGGCGCGAGCAGAGTGCCCAGATCGATTACCTGAGCTCACACCGGAAGCCAGACGACGTCGCCAAGGACTCGTTCGTCTTACGGAAGTACGGATTCCCGGAAGGCCGCATCCTCTCTCGCGGGCCTGGTGAGAGTTACGGCGAAGTGGCAGCACGAGAGATGCCCGACGTGCTGATCGAGGACGACTGCGAAAGCATCAACGGCGCCGGTGAGATCACCTACCCGCAGATCCCCGCCGACCGGCGCGCGCGGGTCAGGTCGATCATCGTCCCGGAGTTCGGCGGCATCGACCACCTCCCCGACTCGCTGGATGCGCTACTAGCCTTCGACCCCTGAACCAGCCAGGCTGTCGAGCGCCTGCTGCGTCTAGAGGTCCCAGCTCCCGAGACGCTCTCGAATCGCCTCGACCGCGGCGTGCCAGAGGCGCTCCTCGTCTTCCGCGGATCGCTGGTAGAGGCCGCCGAACGAGCCGTCGCCAAGAGCTGCCCGCCAGGTCTCCGGGTTGCCGTCCTCCGGCCACTCGACCCGCGGCTTTCGCTCTGTCGGAATCTCTACTCCCGAAAGTCGTGTCCAGGGAAAGTTCTCCGACCACGACGCGTGGTCGTAGTCCGGATCGATCGCGGCCGCAATCGCGTCCGGCGGTCCTTCCCAGAGCTCGTGCCACACGACCGCCGGCGTCCGCGAACGTGCCAGCTCCTCGCCGGCCCCGGTGTTTCCGCCATGGCCGTTGACGACGAGGATCCGCGCGAATCCCTGGCTCAGCAGCGAGTCGGCGATGTCGGAGAGAGCGGCGAGCAGCGTGGGCTCGCGGAGCGTGGGGCTCCCGGGGTACGCGGTGAACCCCGTCACGCCGTACGCGAGGACCGGCAGAACCGGCACGCCGAGCGGTTCGGCGGCCTCGACCGAAGCGCGCTCGGCGAGGATGTTGTCCGTCTCCAGCGAGAGGTAGGCGTGCTGCTCGGTGGAGCCGACGGGAAGCACGATTCGGTCGTCCTGTTCGAGATACTCCTCGAGCTGCATCCAGTTCAGGTCGCGGATCCTCACGCCGCGGCCCGCCGTCGTAGCTGCCGCTGCAGCTCGTGGGCGGCAGGGCCGAGCTCGAATGCCCTGCCGTCGACCGACGCGACCGGCATCACCTCGCGGATCGAGGAGGAGACGAACACCTCGTCTGCGGCGAGCAGCCGAGCGAGGGGGAACACGCCCTCGACGGTCTCGGGCCCGGCGAGCTCCAGGAGAAGACCGCGCGTGACGCCGGCAAGGATCGGCAGGTCGAGCGACGGCGTCACGAGGTGATCTTCCTCACGCCACCAGACGTTCGCGGTGGGCGCTTCGAGCACGGTGCCGTCGTCGGCGATGAGCAGCGCGTCGTCGGCGCCGGCGGTCACTGCGGTGTCCTGCGCGGCCATGTTCTCGGCGTAGCTCGTGGACTTCGCGCTGGCGAGCGCGCCGGTCGACCAGGGGACCGTCACGAGCCGGAGGCCGCGCGCACGCAGGGTCTCGAGCTTCGGGTCAATCGGAGCGGCGGTCGCGACGAGCATCCGACCGGTCCAGTAGAGACGGAGGGCGAGATCCTTCGCCTCACAGGCATCGATCACGAGGTCGGCGAGGTGCTCGCACTCGCCCGCATCGGGCGGCGGTAGCCGCAGACGCTCTGCGGAGACGGCGAATCGTGCGAGATGCCGGTCGAGCAGGAACGGTCGGCCGTCGTAGACATGCGCCGTCTCGAAGACCGAGCCTCCACGGAGGAGCGCCTCGTCATCCGCCGCGAAGACCGGCTCGTGCGGGTCGACGAGACCGCGCCCTGCGACCGCGACGGCGCAGACATCCATCAGGCGAGGGCGAGCAACGGCCGCGCTTTCACCCACGACTCCTCGATCTCGGCGTCGGCCTCCGAATCCCAGACGATGCCGCCGCCGACCCAGAGGTGGATCTCGTCGTCGACCACAGCGAACGTGCGGATGGTGAGCGCGAGGTCGAGATCGCCGTTCGCGTAGATCCGGCCAAGCGCTCCCATCGATGCGCCGCGCCCGACCGGCTCGAGCGCGGCGATCAGCTCGAGCGCGCTGCTCTTCGGGCAGCCGGTCACGGAGCCGCCGGGGAGCACGGCGTCGAGCAGCTCCGTCAGTCCCACTCCGGCCCGCAGCTCGCCTTCGACGGTCGCGACGAGATGCGTAACGCCCGCAAGCTGGCGCTCGGCGAGAAGCTCGGGCCAGCGAACGCTGCCGGGGACGCAGACCCGCGACAGGTCGTTACGTTCGAGGTCGACGATCATCACGTGCTCTGCGGTGTCCTTCGCCGACTCGATCGGCACGCCGGCCGGACGCGTCCCCTTGATCGGCATGGTGCGGACAACGCGGCCGCGCTTCTGCAGCAGGAGCTCCGGGGAGGCGGAGACGATCGTCCAGCCGTCGCCCTGCAACGCGGCGGGCTCGAGCGGTCGCAGCGGCGCGAGGGCAGCGGCCAGCGCGAGCGAATCCCCGGCGAAGTCCGCCCACAGATGCTGGACGAGGTTCACCTGGTAGACGTCGCCCTCGTGGATCGCCTCGCGGACGATGCCGATCGCCGCCGCGTAGGCGGCAGGCGTCCATGTCTCGTGCCACTCCCCGGTGCGAAAGGAACCGGTGGGCGGCACCGGCTGCTCGAGCGAGTACGCGACCTTCGGCAGCCTGCACGGCCCGGGCGCCGACGGCGCGCACGCGCCGTACCCGATGAACACGCGAGCGACGTCGAACTCCTCCCCCGCGAGCGCCGGCTCGAGCTCCTCGAGCGAGTCGAGCTCGACCGTCACGCGCGTTTGCGGCTCTGCACATAGCTGTAGCCGAAGCGGCCCTTGATGCAGAGGTTCCCACGGGTCACGTCGTGGTCGTCGGGTGAGCTGACCTTGACGATCGCGTCGTCCTGCACGTGAAGCGTGAGGTTGCAGCCAACGCCGCAGTACGGACACACCGTGTCGACCTCGGTCTGCTCCTCCTCGCGCCACTCCCCCGCCTCGCGCAGGTCGAACTCGCTCTTCGCCATCAGCGCGCCCGTCGGGCAGACGGCAATGCAATTGCCGCAGTAGACGCACGCCGACTCGGGGAGCGGCACGTCGAGCTCGGTCGAGATGTGCGCGCCGAAACCGCGCCCCGCGACCGTGATCGCGAACGTGTTCTGGTGGTCGACTCCGCAGGCCTCGACGCACTTGTAACAGAGGATGCACTTCGAGTAGTCGCGGACGTAGAGCTCGTTGTCGACCTTGACGGCCTGCTCGACCGTGAGCGAGTCGGGGCCGAAGCGATCCGGCCTTGCCTCGTAGCGCTCGATGTAGGCGAGCGCCTCAGGCGCGGTCGAGAGATCGGTCGCCGAGCCGAGCAGCTCCATCACCAGACGACGGCTCGTGCGAACGCGCTCGGAGTCGGTGTGCACGACCATCCCGTCCTCGACTTTGCGCGAGCAGGCCGGCACGAGCGCCCGCGAGCGCTCGACCTCGACGACGCAGACACGGCAGACGTTGACGGGCGTGAGCGTGTCGCCGTAGCAGAGCGTCGGCGTGTCGATCCCCATCTGCCTGGCGGCGTCGAGGATCGTCGAGCCCTCCTGGACGTCGGTTGTGACGCCGTCGATCGTGATCTTCACGCGAGCACTCCGAGGTTGTGGATCGCCGAGTCGACGGCGTTCGCCGCAGTCTGGCCGAGACCGCAGATGGACGCGTCGCGCATCACCTGCGTCAGGTCGGCGAGCACGGCGATCTCGTCCCCGTTCGTCTTGCCGGCGGCAAGCCGGTGCAGCGCCTCCTCCTGGCGAACGGTGCCGATCCGGCACGGAACGCACTGGCCGCACGACTCGTCGCGGAAGAACTCGGCGATGCGCAGCACGGCGTCGACGAGGTCTGCCTGCTCGCCGTAGACGATCACGACGCCCGAGCCGAGCGTCGTGCCTGCGTCACGGGCGCCCTCAAACGAGAGCGGCAGGTCGAGCTGATCCGGGCGCAGGAACGAGCCGGCGGCGCCGCCCATCAGGACGGCCTTCGGCGGCTCGGCGCCCGCGAGCTCGAGCAGCTCGGAAAGCGGGGTGCCGAGCTCGAGCTCGTACAGGCCGGGCTTCGCGACGTTGCCCGAGACGCAGAAGAGCCGCGTGTCGCGTGGGTCGTCCTCGAGCAGGATGTGCGGGACGTTGAGCAGCGTCTCGACGTTGTTCACGACCGTCGGCTTGCCGTAGAGGCCGACCTCGACCGGGAACGGCGGCTTGTTGCGCGGCTCGCCGCGGTAGCCCTCGATCGACTGGAAGAGCGCCGTCTCCTCTCCGCAGACATACGCGCCGGCGCCGATGCGCAACTCGATCTCGACGCCGAGGTCGGAGCGGTCGATCGCGTTCTGCAGGCGCTCGTGCGCCAGCGGATACTCGGCGCGCACGTAGATGAACGCGCGCTCGCAGCCGGTCGCGAACGCTGCGATCGCCATCGCCTCGATCAGGCCGAACGGATCCTGCTCCATGAGGACGCGATCCTTGAAGGTGCCCGGCTCCGACTCGTCGGCGTTGCAGACGAGGTAGTGCGGCTTCGCCGGCTGGCCGGCGACCGCCTCCCACTTCACGCCGGTCGGGAACGCTGCGCCACCGCGACCGAGCAACGGTGACGCCTTGACGAGCTCGATCACGCGCTCTGGCCCGAGCTCGCGCGCGCGCTCGAGCGCGCTGAACTCCGGCGGCGTCTCCGGGTCGGCGCCCTCGGCGATGCGCCGCAGGAGCTTCAGGCCGGACGTCTGCGGCAGCGGCGGCGAGGTC
>DASSLB010000135.1:0-6648 GCA_035689945.1 Gaiellaceae bacterium
ACGCGGCCTCGGCGTACGACCCAGCGGCGCGGTGGATGGAGGCGCATGACCTCCATCGCGTTCGGCGCGTCGAAGACGACGCAGTCGGCGGGCTTTCCCTCCTCGATCCCGTACTCGTCCTCGACGCCTAGCGTGCGCGCACCCCGCTCGGTGACGCAGCGGAGCATCTCGGGAATCTCGGCGAGCCCCGACATGTAGGTGAAGTGGAGTGCGAGCGAGGCGGCCTCCACCATGTCCGCGCGCCCGAGCAGGTACCAGGGATCCATGATCACGTCGTTGCCGAGCGAGACGTTGACGCCCGCGGCGAGCAACTCCTTCAGCTGGGCGAAGCCGCGGCGCTTCGGGTACGGATCGAGCCGTCCCTGGATCAGCGAGTTCGCGAACGGGTTGACGACGATGTTGATCCCCGCGCGGCGCAGGAAGCCGTGCAGCTTCGACGAGTAGTACGGCTCGTAGGAGCCCATGGCCGTGCAGTGGCTCGCGGTTACGCGGCCGGCGAGGCCGTGGCGGACGGTGTTGTCGGCCATGACCTCGAGGAAGCGGCTCGCCGGATCGTCGGTCTCGTCGCAATGGACGTCGATCCGCCGGCCGTACTGCAACGCCAGGTCGAAGACGCGATGCACCTCGGCCAGCCCGAGCTCGGCTGTCGGCTCGTAGTGGGGGATGCCGCCGACGCAGTCGGCGCCGAGCTCGATCGAGCGCTCGAACAGGCCCTCGTTCTGCGGGTCGGAGAAGATCCCGTCCTGCGGGAACGCAGTCACCTGGATCGTGACCAGGTCGGCGAGCTCGTCGCGGACACGAAGCAGCCCGCGCAGCGGCGCCTCGTTCTTGGCGGACACGTCGGCGTGGGCCCGGATGAAGAGGGTGCCCTGGGCGGCCGACCAGCGGACGATCTCCTTCGCGCGCTCGTAGACGTCGTCGGCGGTGAGGCTCTCCTTCAGCTCACCCCAGACGTGGATGCCTTCGATCAGGGTGCCGGACTCGTTGAACCGCGGGCGGCCCGCGGTGAGGGAGGCGTCGAGATGCAGGTGGCAGTCGACGAGCGGCGCGGTGACGAGGCGCCCGGCGGCATCGAGCTCTTGGTCGGCATCGACTCCGAGGGCGGCACCGATGCGGACCCAGCGCCCGCCCTCGGCGGCAAGGTCGACGAGCCGGTCGCCGTCCAGCAGCCGGGCATTGCGGATGACCAGGTCGGTCAAAGGAGGGCTGCCTTCCGCTCGACGCCGACGTCCGCCCGCATTGCCTCGAGCCATCCCTCGCGCACCGAGGCGAGCAGCCGGCGACCGACGTCGAAGGCCTCGTCGTGGCGGGCCACGATCTCCGCACCGAGTTCGCGTCCCTCGGCAAGCACCGCCTCCTCGTCGATTCCGGTCACGCGGCCGTCGCGGAGCGAGAAGCGGCCGGCGACCAGCACGGAGTCGACTGCGGCGGCCGTCGAGCACAGCGCGACCTGACGTAGCGGGTCGTTCAGGGGCGTGAAGGCGAGCGAGTCGAGGTCGAGCAGCACGAGATCGGCGCGGCAGCCAGGCTCGATCCGTCCGAGGCGGTCGCGGTCGCCGGCAGCGGCGGCGCCGCCCTCGGTCGCCATCTGCCACGCCTCGGCGGCGCCGAGCCACTCCTCGTAGTCGATGTCGTGCAGCTTGTGCAGGAGGGCAGCAGTCTTGACCGCGGCGTACATGTCGTTGCCGTCGTTCGAGCACATGCCGTCGGTGCCGAGCGCGACGTTGACCCCGGCGCGGAGCAGCGCGGGCACGGGGCAGATTCCGGAGCCGAGCTTCAGGTTCGAAACGGGGTTGTGGACGATCGTGACTCCGCGGTCGCGCACGATCTCGATGTCGCCGGGCGTCAGCCAGATCCCGTGTTCGAACGAGACGCGGTCGGAGAGGAACCCGATCTCGTCCAGATGCTCGGGAAGCGTCCGGCCGTACATCCGCCGGCCGGAGAGCGCCTGCATGCGGGTCTCGAGCACGTGGATGTGGATCGGCAGGTCGAGCTCGTCGGCGAGCGCGGCGGTGCCCGCGAGCAGCTCGTCGGTGCAGCGCTGCGGCCCCGACGGCGCCGGGCAGATCGAGATCCCCTCGTCGGGGCGGTGGAAGCGCTCGACCGCGTGCCGGACGAACGCCTCCGACTCGGCCCAAGCCGGCGGGCGGTCGCGCTCGAGCCGCTCTATCAGCTCCGGCTCGACGAGGCGCTCGTCGAGGACGACGGTCTCGTGGTACGTGCGATCCGCGATCGCGAGTGCGATGAGCGCGCGCAGCCCGAGGTCCCGGTACGCGCGAACCGCCGCCTCGAGCACCTCGTCGGAGAAGCCCTGGAGCTCGTAGAGGAAGTCGACGACGCACGTCGCTCCCGTGCGGAGCATCTCGATCCCGCCGAGGAGCGTCCGGACGTAGACCTCCTGCGGCGTCTGCCGCGGGGCGGCGAGCACGGGGTAGGAGAAGAGCATCCACGGCTCGAGCGGCAGGTTGTCCCAGAGGCCGCGGAACCAGTTCTCGTTCGAGTGGCAATGGGCGTTGATCGCGCCCGGGACGACCGCGAGCCGGGTGCAATCCACCACCTCGTCCCCGTCCAGACCGTCGCCGACCGCCGCGACGAGGCCGCCGGAGACGGCGACGTCGGTGCGGAAGAATCGCCCCGCACCGACGTCGACCAGCCCGTTGCGGAGAACGAGCTCCGCGGGCACTACGCGCTCGCAGGCGCGGGCATCACTCCAGGACCGTCTTCGGCTGCGCTCGCGATGTCCACGACGGCGTCACCGGCGACGTTCGCCGCCAGGGCCGGTTTGCTGAACGCGAGCAGCTGCTTCGCGTTCGCCGCCCCGCGCACGAGCGCGACGAGGGCGATGTACCCGCCGCCGGCGATCGCCCAGGCCTCGAGCGGCACCGGCCCCCACGAGTTGGGCGGGGCCGCCTGGAGCCACTCGTTCGGCCAGCTGGCGGTGCCGGTGACGCCGAAGAAGACGGCAGCCAGAAGTGCAATCACGGCCGGGACGTTGATCAGTCCCGCTTCCTCCCACCGCGGCACGTGGTCGAGCGGGCGGGAGATCCGGAAGAGCCTCGGCAGCAGGAAGTGGTCGACGGCCATGATCACCGTCGCCGACGGCACGGTCACGGCCAGGAAGCTCGCGACCTTGAACCAGCCGTTGAGGAAGTGGAAATTGACGAGGTCGGCGGCGATCACGCCGCCACCCGCGACGAGCAGGCACGTAAGCAGGCGCGGCCACCGCCTGATGCTGCCCAGCAGGTTCTGGCCGGCATTGACCGATTCGTAGTAGTTGCCGTCGTTGATCGCGATCTGGCTGACCGTGGCGATGATCCACGCGAGCCAGAACGCCCCGAAGAGCGAGTAGTGGACTGTGAAGCGGAAGATCGCGGCGGAGTCGGCCGTCTTCGCGAGCGTCTCCATCATCCAGCCTGCCATCACGAACAGCGTGAAGAGCACGGCGGAGAAGATGTAGGTCGGCAGCGGCCAGCTGAAGCGCGGCTTGCCGTAGCGCCAGAAGTCGGGCTCGTTGCCCCACATCGAGAAGCCGATCACCGCGACCACGGCGACCCAGAACGGGAGGCCGCTTCCCGCCGGCGTGCCGCCGAACTTGCCACCGTCGGAGATGAACCCCTTCAGGATCATGTAGATGCACCAGAGGATCAGGATCGGCGTCACGAGGTACCGCGCGAACACGCTGATCCCGGTGAATCCGAGCAGGTTGTTGAAGATCATCACGCCGGCCATCAGCAGCGTCAGCGTGAAGATCGCGCCCCAGCCGTAGAACCCGTCCCAGAGCGTCACGAGCAGGTTCGCCTGGAAGGCGACCCACCCGAGCGGTGCGACGAGGATGAAAGCGGAGACGATCCACGAACCGGCCACGCCGAACACCGAGCGCGTAAGCAGGGCGTGCGTCTGGCCGGTGCGCGAGCCGAGATACGACCCGAACATCGCGTAGGCGACGTAGATGCCGTAGCCGACGAGCGTGATCGCGACGGTCGAAGCGAGACTGTGTCCGCCGTCGTGGATCTCGAAGCCGAGGAACATGTACGAGAACCCGGCCACGAACGTCGTCCAAAGACCCATGAAGTGCCACATCGGCCGCCGGTGGGTGAGCGGGACGATCCCTGTCTCTGCGGTCGAGTAGTCGTGCTTGATCGCGTCGCCCAGCTCGGCGCGCTCGAACGCAATGTCGGCCTTGAGCTCCTCGACGTCGTGCGCGATCTCCTCGGGTGCCATGAGTCCCTCCCTTGTGAGCTCTGCGAGTGTCTCGCCGCCTGCGAGACCGCCCGAGTCTAAAGCGAGGGGCGGATCGATAACAGCGCGCGGCGGAGAGAACGAAACTCCACAACCCGCAGGCAAAGCCTCATGTGGTGCGCGATGACTCGATTACCGACCTAGCTAGCGCAAAGCCTCCCGGGGAAGGAGGAGTCGACGGTTCGAGTCCGTCATGTCCCCAAAGACCGTCCCCAAAAGCTCTGTGCTCGAGAAGGCCCGCGAGTGCGGGCCTTCTCTTTGTGCCTTCGAGCCGGAGCCTCAGACGAGTGCCGGCGCCTTCGTCTCGTGCGCGAGCACTTTTTCTGTCATGACCGTGGGCGGATTCGGAATCACCTTCTCGAGGTTCTCCTCCTGCGTCCACTCGGCCGCGACCCGAGTCGAGTCTTCGGCCTGGCTGGAGGTGTCGAAGAGGCTGATCGACTTGACCACGCCGTCGCCGGCTTCGGTCAGGAAATAGCCCTGAAATCCCGGCAGCTTGCTCAGCCGCGGGATCAGGCTGTCGTTCACCTTCCGACTCAGCTCCTCGATCCGGCCCTGATCGATGCCTTCGTAACGCCTATGGGTGGCATACATCTGCTGTTCCTCTCGCTCGTGCTGCAAGGTTGGAGAACCCAAGCCGAGCTCTCCTGCTGCACTTAGGCCAGGTTTCGCAAGTCGAAGAGGAGATTCGGGGAGCCTCAGCGGCTTCCGCGCTAGGTCTACGCGCTCATCCACCCTACCCGCAATGTCGACTTGCCGTCGGTCAGGTGCTTCCGGATGTTCTGATCCGACTCGTTGCCAGAGAGACGCCCGCGCGCCAGACAATGGCTGCGAGGAAGATCGCGGCGCCGGTGAGGACGCCGAGGGCGCCTCCGGCGAGCGTCACCGCGAGCGCCTGCGAACCCCCTACGCCAGAAGCGATCAAGGCCGCGGCGCCGGCGCCGACCTGCGTCGCGGCCCCCGCCGGGCCGATCGGCACAGCTGCGGCTGCCGCGCCCGCACAGAGCAAGAGCAGCGCCAGTGGGAAGGAGAACCCGACCCCGAGTGTCCCGAGAAGGAGGAAGGTGGCGAGTGCGCGGAGGAGCCAGCAGGCCGACACAAGCGCCCACGCCTCCGACAAGCGCCGCCTCGAGGTGGTGCGCGGACTCAGCCAGCGGCCGAGCCGGAAGCGCAAGGCGCGCTTGCTCCCGGCAAGGCGAGGCAGGGCGACAAGCAGGCCCGCGGCAGCAACGCCGGCGACGGCGACGACCGTGAGCCCGGCGCGTACACCGATCCCGCCACCGAGCACGGCGGCTGCAGCGGCAAGCGGCGCGAGTGCGACGGAGTCGATCAGGCCGAGCATGACCAGCGAGAGACAGAGTGCGCGGATGCCGGCGCAACAGCCCGGATAGCGGCGAACGACGGCTATGCGCATAGCGTCGTCGAAACGGCCGGGGAGCACGACGCCGGTCAGGGCGGCGCCGCCGTTGCCGGCCGCAAGCGCGAGCGGCCGAGGCCGCTCGTTCGCCGCGAACAGCCGCCCCCATCCCCACGCCTTGAAGCCCTGAGCAAGAAGCAGCAACAGGCAGACCGCCAGCAGGACGCCGGGCTGACCGCCCGACAGCGGCCAGGGGCTGGTCGCGAAGTGCTGCGCGGCAAGCAACGCCAGCACGACCATGGTGGCTCCTGACCCGGCGGCCAGCGACCACCGGCCCCGGCGTGAGCGACGCAGCCGTGCAAGCGCATCGACGAGCAGCCGGTACCTGCGTTCGATCACGATCGGAGCAGCGATTCCGGCCACCGCCAACGGCGCGGCGACAAGACCGGAGGCGCGGTCGATCTCGGCGTGAGGAGCCGGCGTCATGGGATCAGAACCAGCCGCGCCGCTTGAAGAATGCGAGGAGGACGGCGAGCGCGACGAGTTCGGTGCCGACGCCGACGCCGACGAACGCTTGCCAGTGTCCGATGTGGCTGGTGAGCCAGTCGAAGTTTTGGCCGAAGAAGCCGGTCAGCCAGCTGAGCGGCAGGAAGATCGTCGCGATCACGGCCAGCTGCTTCATCACCGCGTTGAGCCGGTTGGAGACGGTCGACAGGTAGACGTCCATCGCGCTTGTCAGCAGATCGCGGTAGCTGTCGATCAGGTCGCTGATCCGGATCAGGTGGTCGTAGACGTCGCGGAAGTAGTGCTCGTCCTCCGCGGCCAGTCCCGGCAACTCCGCGACTCCGCCGCGCAGACCCGCGAAGCTGTCGCGCTGCGGCGTCACCGCCTTGCGCATCCCGACCAGCAGGCGCTTCATCTGAAAGATCTCTTGCAGCTGCGCGTCGCTTGCCTTGACGAAGAGCGCGTTCTCGAGCTCGTCGATCCGGTCGTCGAAGTCGGCCAGAATCGGGAAGAAGCTCTCAACGAGACCATCGACGATCCGGTACAGC
>DASSLB010000136.1:0-2699 GCA_035689945.1 Gaiellaceae bacterium
CGGCGAGCGGAGCGACGCGCTCATCGCCGAGTGCCACGACCGGCACCCGCCGATCCCCGTCGTGATCGTCTCGGGCTCCGCGGACGCCAAGCAGCTGGCGGAGCTCAGCCACGCGGACGCGATCCTGCCGAAGCCGTTCGAGCTCGACGAGCTCATCGCGACCGTGCACAAGCTCTCGACCCCGCAGCTCCGCAGATGAGCGCGACCGCCGTTCGCAGCGCGCAGGAGTTCGAGGACGCCTACCGGGCCTATTACGCGGAGGCGTCCGATGAGGAGCGGGCGGTTCGGGTGGGCGAGAAGGAGACGTCCGACCAGGCGGCGATCGTCGCGCGGCACGCCGACCTGTTCACGCGCGAGCAACTCGATGCGTTGCGTGCGGCGGAGGCCGATGCGACCGGGGTGGACGAGGTCGAACGGCTCTACCGGCTGCGCAGGTCGTGCGAAGAGGGAATTGTCGACGCCGAGCTCGCCGAGCGAGAGGACGAGCTCGCGAACGCGCTCCTCGCCGCACGGCTGACCTTCGAGGGCGAGGAGATGCCGCTGCGGACCGCCGAGGCGCAGCTCGCCGTCCTTCCCGAGTACGCGAAGCGCGAGGAGCTCGGCGAGCTCGCACGCGCCGTCGACTCGAGCTTCAACGACGGAAGGCGCGAGCTGCTCGCCGCGCGGGACGGCCTCCAGGCGGAGCTCTCCGGCGAGCGTGACACGGTCGCCAGGAACGAGGTGCAGAAGCAGATCTCGCTTCGCGAGCTGGAGAGTGCGTTGCGGCGGGCGTCCGACGACGTGGCCGCGGCGTACGACCGGCTACGCGAGCGGTGGTTCGAGCGGCTGCTCGGCCCCGAACGGGCCGAGGTTCCGTTGAGCTCACACGTCCGCTGGCTACGCCGCCTCTCGCCGCTCGAGTCGACGTACCCGAGGGAACGCTCGGTCGAGATCTGTGTCGAGACGGTGCGCGCGCTCGGCTTCGACCTCGAGTCGATCCCGAACATCCGGCTCGACCTCGAGGACCGGCCGCAGAAGAGTCCGCGCGCCTGCGTCATCCCCGTCGACCCGCCCGACATCGTCTACCTCATCACCCGCGCGCAGGGGGGCATCTCCGACTACCAGGCATTCCTCCACGAGGCGGGGCACGCGCTGCACTACGCGGGCTGCGACCCCCGGCTGCCCTGGACGTTCCGCGCGATCTCGCGCGACCACGCGCTGACGGAGATCTACTCGTACATCGTCGAGGCCGTCTCGCGCGAGCCCGGCTGGCACGCGCTCCATTTCGGGCTCTCCGACGCGGAGGCCCAGGAGAACGCCGAGGCGACGCTCTTCCTCGAGGCGCTCATGTTCCGCCGCTACGCCGCGAAGCTCCGCTTCGAGCTCGGCTTCTGGGACGCGTTCCCGGTGGATCAGGGCGCGTCGCCCCGCGACTACGAGCCGGTGCTCACCGCTGCGACCGGCCTGCGCTACGACGGGCGCGCGTACCTCTCGGACATGGACGCCGGCTTCTACTCGGCCGACTACCTGCGAGCCTGGATCCGCTCCGCGCAGCTCAGCTCGTATCTCCGGCGTGAGGTGGGGGAGGAGTGGTGGCGATCGAGCGGCACCGGAGAGATCCTGCGCGCGCTCTTCGCGGAGGGCACGCGGCCTTCCACCGAGGAGGTGGCGCGCCGGATCGGCTACCAGCCGCTCGACACGGGGCCGCTCGTCGCCGAGCTCACGGCTAGCCGCTGAAGGCGCTGCCGAGGCCCTGCTGGGCGAGCTGCGTCGCGTCGAACACCTCGCTCGACGGCGGCGCCGCGATCGTGACGTCGGCGCCGTAGTCGTGGAGGTCCATCGCCATCGCCATCCGCAACGGCTTGCCGTGCGGCTGCATGCTGACCGCGACCTTGATGCGGTGTACGAGGCCGTCCGTGCCGATCCAGACGTCCTCGGGGACGGTCGGCATCTTGGCGGCGATGCCCGCGAGCATCGGGCTCGTCAGACCTCGTGCCTCGAGCGCCTTGGCCATGTCCACCGTGACGTGGTACTGCGTCGTCGCGGCGCCGTCGATCGTCGCCGTGCCGACCTTGCTGACCGTCGCGCCTTCGGTCTTCAGCATCGAGAGCAGATCGGTGGGCTGGAGCTGGCTTCCCGAGAGCAGCTGGTTGAAGTCGAAGCCTGCCGCCTTGCCGAGCTTCGAGACATCGAGCCTGATCCACTGCTTACCGCCGGGGATCTGCGATGCGAGTGCGCCGAGGTCCATGTAGACGACGAAGTCACCGTCCTCCTTGAGGAAGATCTCCTTGATCGAGCTGCCCGCCGGAACCCCTGCCTGCTGCAGCATCGAGCCGAGGCCGAACGTCATCTCGCCGCTCGTGCCGTCGATGGCGCCGGTGCCGCGAATCGTGAATGCCTTGCCCTGCAGCCGAGGCGTGTTGAAGGTCATCGAGAAGCGGACACGCGCAGCGCCGGCGTGCTGCGTCTTGGCCGCGGCTGCGGAGACCGGATCGAAGGCCAGCGCGCTCGCGCTCTTTCCGCCGCCGCATCCCACCGTGACAACGGCCACGGCCGCGATGGAGACAGCGGTTGCGATGCCTGCCTTACGACCCCCGAGCACGCCCGAATTCTAGTCGCGATTCCCGGGATGTGGGGGCGGCCGCATGGCCGTGACAGCCGCCCCCTGCGAGGAGCGGGACGGCCGGTGCGGGGATGGGTGGCCGCCCCTGTCGGTGCGT
>DASSLB010000137.1:0-3505 GCA_035689945.1 Gaiellaceae bacterium
CCCGCGACCGAGGCGACGTAGGCGGCGACGTCGATCGCGTCCTGTCCCTTGAGGAGATTCGCGGGCATCGTCGTCTGCGACGTGAACTTCTTGCTCGTCGTGTACGTCGCGATCGGCCCCGAGCCGAGCCGGATCTGGTCGAGGACGATGTTCTCGATCGAGCTGTTGGGATAACCCTGCTTGCGAGAGCCCGCGAACGCGTTGTCGAGGTCCGGCCCGATCGTCGCCGTCGAGCCCGCTGCTTGCAGCGAATGGCACGCGGCACAGCTCTGCGAGAAGAGCTGCTGCCCGTGCTGGGTATCCGCCCGCTGGGCGCCGCTCGCAACGCCCCCAACGCCGCAGCCCGCCGCGAGCAAAGCGACTGCCGCCAGCCCTGCCCCCAGGACCCCGACCCGGTGCGGCCGTCTCAACCCTGCGGGACTCCGACCGCCGAGACGGCTTCTTCCCGTGTGGGATAGATCGTGAAGACCTTGTCGAGGCCCGTGATCTCGAAGATCTTCGTGATGTTGCGGTCGCTGCAGACGAGCGAGAGCTGACCGTCGTTCGTGCGCAGCCGCTTGACGCCGCCGACGAGCACGCCGAGCGTCGTCGAGTCGATGAACGTCGTGCCGCTGAAGTCGACGATGACCTCTTGGCCGCCTTGCGAGATCACCTCGAGCAGCTGCTGCTTGAACTCCGGCGCCGTGTAGAGGTCGACCTCACCCGTGAGCGAGATGACATACGCGTCGCCCGAGAGTTGCTCTGTCTTGATGTCGAAGTTCATGCGCGGGCACCCCCTGAGTTGGTCGATCGACCCAGGCGGGCCGCTCGCGCGAGAGTCTATCCGCGCGGCCGAAGCCGTAATCGTCCTACTTCTTGCTGTTGGAGCTGGAGACCTTTGGCTTCGACTGGCTCGCCGGCAGGCTCTTCTCCAGCGCCTTGATCTGCTTCTCGATCGAAGCGCGCTGCGGGCTGTGCGGGTCGAGCTTCAAGACTGTCTTCCAGGCTCCGAGCGCGACCGTGCTGTTGCCGGCATTGGTCGCCGCCGTCGCCAGTTCCTCCCAGGCCGTCGTGCTGCGAGGCCGGATCTTCGTCACCTTCTGATAGCTGGTGACCGCCGAGCTCAGCGAGGTCGTGACCTGCTGGTAGAGCGCCGAGGACTGGGACGACGCCTGTTGGGCGGCGTTCTGGTAGGCGGCGTTCGTGCCGACCGCCTGCGCGAGCGTACCGCCGGGCAGGAACGCTGCACTCGGGTCGGCGAGCTGAGCAGACTGCTGAACCGCCTGGTACTGCGTCAGGTAGGTCTGCGCCTGCGTCAGCTGGAGGCCGCCGAGCTCTCCCCAGACGTCCGCGTCGTTCTTCTTCAGCGCGAGGTAGCTCTGCAGCGCGGTGATCGCGCTCGCGTTGTCCCCGTTCGTCTCGTACGCGGTCGCGAGGTCGCGGTAGCCCTTGGCCGGATGCTTCGCGATCTCGTCCTTTGCCTTCGAGACCGAGTTGCCGCCGCCGCCGAAGAGGCCGGAGTAGAGCTGGTCGAGGCCGCCACCGTTGCCGGAGCCGACGCCCACTCCCGCGAACGTCGCAGCGAAGATGACCGCGAGGAAGGCGTAGATCCACTTCTGCCGGCGCCGCAGGCGAACGAAGAAAAGGTCCTGATTCGGGTTGCCGCCGCCGCTGTGGCCACGGCGCCCGCGCTTGCGCGCAGCTTTCGTTGGCTGCGCTTTCGCCTTCGCCTGCTGCTTCGCCTTTACCGCTGCGCGGGCCATCAGCCGCCCAGGGTAGCCGAGGCCGGAGCGGCCCTAGCCTGGCGCCGCTCGAAGAGCACCGCGAGCCAGATCGACCCCTCGAAGAGCGCCCACATCGGCAGGAGCTCGAGGAATGTGGTCACGAGATCCGGCCCGGGAAGTGCCAGCGCCACCGCCGCGCTGATGAGGTAGCCGACTCGCCGCTGGCGTCTCAGCGTCCGCGAGCTGAGCACGCCGAGGGAGACCAAACCGAGCACGGCGAGCGGCGTCTGGAAGACGACCACGATCCCGAGCAGGATCGTGATCACGAAGTTGTAATACGGCTTCGCCTGGATCAGGTTGTGGAAGTGCTCCTTGTCGTAGTTCGTGAGGAAGTGGATCGCGCGCGGCAGCAGGATCTCGTAGCCGAACGCCACGCCCCCAGCGCCGAGCGCCACGGAGCATGCAACGAGGAGCAGCATCTTCCGCTCGGCCGAGGGGTCGACGGCGGGAGCGAAGAAGCCCCAGAGTTGCCAGAGGACGACGGGCAACGAGAGGACCAGGCCCGTGTAGAGGCAGACCATCAGCGTGGTCGTGAACGGCTCGGCTACCCCGAGTGTCACGAGGCGCTTTCCGTGCGGGAGGGGTCCGTTCAACCAGTCGAGGACGTGGTTGTGAAAGGCATAGGCGACGGTCGTCCCGAGGACGAGCGCGCAGATGATGATGATGAGCCGGCCGCGCAGCTCATCGAGGTGCTCTGCGAGCGTCGCCTCCTCGCCGTGGCCGAGGCGGCGCGGCAACCTTGCCATCGTGCTCCTAGACGGTGGTCTCGGACTCGGACGGCGTCGTCGCCGTCGTCGCCACGCTCGCCGGCTCGGCGGGCGGAAGCTCCGGCTGCGGCTCTGCGGGCGAGTGGCCCGTGATCGCATCCTTGAACTCACGCATCCCACCGCCGAGCGAGCGCCCGATCTCCGGCAGCCGCTTTCCACCGAAGAGGAGAAGCGCGATGCCGAGGAGGATGACGATGTGAACGGGATTGCTGACGTAACCCATGTCCTCTGAGAGTAGCGGGTTTTCGGGGAGACGGGCAGGGAGAGACGCGGTCTAGCTAGACTGATCAAGGTTGGTTCGGGCGGGGCGAAAGCCCCGCTCTTTTGCCCAAAGAGGAGTGTTTTCTTGGCATTGCTGAAGTTGGAGAATCTGCACGTCGCGCTCGAGGACGGCACCGAGATCGTCAAGGGCGTCGACCTCGAGGTCGACCTTAATGAGGTGCACGCGGTCATGGGGCCGAACGGCTCCGGCAAGTCGACCCTCGCCTACGCGCTCATGGGCCACCCGGCCTACGAGATCACCGAGGGTCGCCTGTATTTCGACGGGAAGGACGTGACCGAGATGGGCGCCGACGAGCGTGCCCAGCGCGGCCTCTTCCTCGCGTTCCAGTACCCGCACGCGATTCCGGGCGTCACCGTCACGAGCTTCCTGCGCAGCGCGATCAACGCCGTGCGCAAGGCTCGCAACGACGGGGTCGACGACCCGATCGCGATCCCCGCGTTCCGCAAGGAGCTCCTCGCGCAGATGGACCGCCTGAAGGTGAGCCGCGAGCTTGCGTCGCGCTACCTCAACGACGGCTTCTCGGGCGGCGAGAAGAAGCGGGTCGAGATCCTCCAGATGGCGATGCTCAAGCCGCGCATCGCCGTGCTCGACGAGACCGACTCCGGCCTCGACATCGACGCGCTGCGGGTTGTCGCGAGCGGCGTGAACGAGCTGGTCGGCCCCGAGATGGGCGCGCTCGTGATCACGCACTA
>DASSLB010000138.1:0-3273 GCA_035689945.1 Gaiellaceae bacterium
ACCTAAGCCGGACCAGCGTCTCGACGTAAACGCACGCTGTTGAGTTTTCAAGGACCGAGCCTTCGGGACGGCACAAAAAAGGCCCTGACTCGCGCCAGAGGCCTCAGGACTTGCGGGTTTCCTCTTGCGGGGAATCCTCCTCAGGCGCTCCGTTTTCGGTCGTTTGCAGGGACTTTTCCACGCCGCCCTCTCGGGCAGCCGGGGAAGTGTAGCAGGGTCGTAGCCCGCGTCAAGCGGCTCCGTTGAGCCGAACGAAGCGGCGCTTGCCCGCCTGAAGCACCGCGCCTTCGAGTCGCGCCCGCGGCAGGTCGAGCTCGCTCACAGCGTCGCCATCGAGCTTGACTCCGCCCTGGCTGATCAGCCGACGCGCTTCGCTCGTCGAAAGGCCGAACGCGTCGGCGAGAAGCGCGGGCAAATGGACGGGATCGCCCGCCGGCAGCGGACGCTCGGGAACCTCTTCAGGAGGCAAACCCTCCCTGACCACACGGGTGAAATGCTCCTCTGCAGCGCGAGCTGCATCGCCGCCCCAGGCGCGACGGACGATGAAGCGCGCAAGCTCGAGCTTCGCCTCGAACGGGTCCTCGTCCGGAGCGCCGTCTCGCTGCATCACGAGGCGGTACCACTGATCGAGAAGCGAGTCGGGTATGCGCATTGCCTTGCCGAACTGCTCCTCCGGCGGCTCTTTGAGCCCGAGGTAGTTGCCGCGCGAGGCGCTCATGCCGGTGCCGTCCCAGCTGTCGAGGTAGGCGACCGTGAACGCCACCTGCGGCTCCAGCCCGTAGGCGTGCATGACCTCGCGGCCCATGAGCAGGTTGTACGTCTGGTCGGTGCCGCCGAGCTCGATGTCGGCCTCGACGGCGACCGAGTCATACGCCTGCATCATCGGATAGAGGAGCTCGGACAAGGAGATCGGCTCGTTCGCTCCGAAGCGTTTCGTGAAGTCGTCGCGCTCGAGAATGCGGGCGACGGTCGTCGTGCGCGTGAGGCGCAGCACCTCGGCGAAGTCGAGTTTCGACAACCACTCCCCGTTGAAGCGCACTTCCGTCCGCTCCGGATCGATGATCGTGGACGCATGTTCGAAGTAGCGCTGAGCGTTCGCGTCGATCACAGCCGGGTCGATAATCGGGCGCTCGGTTTTCCGGCCGGAGGGATCGCCGATGCGCGTCGTGTAGTCCCCGACAATCAGTACGCCGAGGTGACCTTCGTCCTGAAACGCGCGCATTCGCTGGAGAGGGATCCCATTCCCCAGCGTGACGTCGGGCGCTGTGACGTCGATGCCGAGCTTGACCCGCAGCGGCCGACCGAGTTTGAGCTTCGCTTCGAGGCCGCCCTCGGGCAGCACGCTTACGGCGTTGCGGGTCAGCTCGGCGATACCCATGTCGGCCGAGTCTAGAAGCGGCGAGAGAGGAACGGGGAACCGTCGAGGCCGTAGCGCCACGGCTGCTCGACCGCGCGCGTAATCCCGATCCGCGTGCCGACTGCGAGCGGCGGTTCGGACTCGCGGGCGAGGAGCTCGAACGGCGCCTCGTCGAGCGCCAGGCCGTCGTGGACGCGCGAGATGCCGAGCGCCTGGCAGAGCTTGCCGGGGCCCGAACAGAGCGCGCGCACCGCCTCGACCCCGCGCCGCTCTCGCATCGCCTCGAGCCCACGCGTCGGCTCGAGGGCCCGCACGAGCGCGGCTTCCGCCCGGCCCTCCTCGGCGCAGACAAGGTTGAGGCACCAGTGAATCCCGTACGAGCGGTAGACGTACGCGTGGCCCGGCAGCCCGAACATCGACGCCGTCCTTGCTGTTCGACCGCGAAAGCCGTGGCTCGCCGGGTCCTCCTGGTCGTATGCCTCGACCTCGACGATCGTGCCGCCCACGCCGTCGACGAGCAGCGTCGCGCCGATCAACTCCGGGGCGACCTCATGCACCGAGCGCGCGAAGAAGTCACGCGTCAGCGGCACGGCGTTTCGCCTCGTAGCGGAGGAGCGCCGGGAATGCCGCTGCGCTCGCAAGTGTTCCGGCGACGCAGAGCAGTCCGCCAGAGGCCACAGAGGTGCGAATGCTCGTGAGCGACGCAACAACCCCGGCCTCCAGGTTCCCGAGGGACGGGGCGCTCGCAACCTGCATGAACTCGATCCCGCGTACGCGCCCGAGCAGCCGGTCGGGCGTGAGCGCGAGAAGCATGGCGTTTCGGAAGATCGCGCTCACCTGGTCGGCGAGACCGGCCAGGCCGACAAGCACCAGCGCGAGCCAGAACCGGTCGGCGTAGGCGAAGCCCAGGATCGCCACGCCCCAGAGACTCGCGGCCGCGACGACGACGAGCCCCTGCCGGCGCACGTGCGCAACCCAGCCTGACCCGATCCCGGCGATGAGTGCTCCCGCGGCGGGCGCGGAGTAGAGGTACCCCACCAGGGTCGGGTCCCCGAAGTGAGCGGCGATCGCGGGAAAGAGCGCCAGCGGCATTCCGAACACCATCGCGTTGGTGTCCACGAGGAAGAAGCCGAGGATGACCTTCTCGCGCGAGACGAACCGGAACCCCTCCATGATCGAGCGGATCCCGGGCCGGTCTGCGTCCGGATGCGGCGGCATCGGCGGCAGTCCCCACAGCGCGACGACGGTCGCTGCGAACGAGGCCGTGCCGATCGCATAGACAGCGGGCAGACCCGCGGCGCCGATGATCACGCCGGCCAGCGCCGGCCCTGCGACGCCTCCGAGCCCGTAGTAGATCGAGTCGAGCGCGCCGGCCTGCGCGTATACCTCCTCGGGGAGAAGCCGCTGCGGCAGGGAGCGCATCCCTCCGACCCCGGCGCTGAAACAGGCGGCGACGACCGTCGCAAAGGCGAACACCGCGACGATGCTCGGGTGCGGGAACGCCGCGTTCACGAGCAGGCCGACGACGCCAACCGCCTGGAGCGTCTCGGTGACGAGCACCATCCGGCGACGGTCGATGGCATCGGCGACCGCACCGCCGACCAGCGTCAACGTCAGCAGCGGAATGAGCTCGGTCAACGAGAAGAGCCCAAGTGCGAGCGTCGAGTGCGTGAGCTGCCAGATCTGGAACGGAAGTGCGACGAGAGCCATCTCGGCACCGACGAACGTGACCGCCTGGCCGATCCAGAGGCGCCGGTAGTCCGGGTAGTCGCGTAACGGCGAGAAATCGACCGTAATGCGCGTGGCGAGGTCGCGCCACGATGGGCGCTCCTCAGTGGCTAGCGGCTCCACTAGAAGAGCTGTTCGGGCTCGGCCGGCTTCGAGGTCTTCTCGAGCACGCGCCGCGCGCGGCGCCC
>DASSLB010000139.1:0-4895 GCA_035689945.1 Gaiellaceae bacterium
CCTCCCTTCGCCGGCATGACCCGGATCAGGTTCGACGGGTGTGATCTCAGCCGCGCTCACGCGCGCGACACCCCGGTGCGACGAGTGTACGGATCGCCGGGGCTTGAACCGGCGGCCGAGCCGAGCTACTCGCCTTCGTCCGGCGGTCAGCCCCTGTTTAGGAGTTGGGAGTTCCTGGGTACTGCAGCGGGCGTTCAGATGTATGAACGCTTCACCCAAGGAGGCGCTGATGAATCGGATTGTCACCGTCGCGACGTTCGTCGCTGCGCTCGCTCTGGCGGGTACGGCTGGCGCCGCACTCGAGCCGTGGACGTTCGTCGATAGCGGGGCGACCTGCTCCGTCGTCTCGACCTACGGCAACGGCGTGCTGCACCTGGAGAAGAACTGCTCGACGGACACCGTTGCCGCCGCCGGCGCTTCGATCACCGGCATGGAAGGTCAGACGTTCTCGTCGGGCTCGTTCACGCTCGCGAGCACGAGCCAGTGCCAGGGCGGCTCGCCGCGCTTCAACGTGGTCACGACGGACGGCACGTTCTTCCTCGGCTGCAACAACGTCACACCGACCATCAACGGCGACGGCACCGCCACGTACGAGTTCACCCCGGCGACGATCGCCGCCGCCGGCAACCAGGTGCCGTTCCCGACCGGCACGATCACCAGCATCGACGTGCTGATCGACGTCGAGGGAACCGCCGACCTCAGTGCGATCACGGTCAACGGCACGGTCGAGGTGCCGGTCACCGGTCCGACCGCGAAGAGCCAGTGCAAGAACGGCGGCTGGCGGAACTTCACGTCGCCCTCGTTCCGCAATCAGGGCGAGTGCGTCGCGTGGTACGAGCACCATCGCACCGCACCGAACGGCCGCTGAATCCATCTCCCCTGGAGGGCGGTCCGCGGAGGCCGCCCTCCGCCCTATGGCGCGGAAGCGAGCGTCGTTCCGAGTGTAAGGACGGCGTGCATCTGGCGGCGTACCTGTGCCCGTGAGAGGTTCCCGGCCGGGAGCTCCACCACGAACGAGGCAGTGCCGGGCAGGTGGTGGTTCTGCCAGTTCGGGGCGGTGCCCGCGAGCCAGTGGTGGTGGTAGAAGCGCATCCCCGCCAGGCGCGCGTAGATGCGGCCCGCGTGGCTGCTCTGTCCCCATGCCCAGACCAGGTTCATGTGCTGGTGGAACCAGATCGTGACCTGCGGCCGCAGGCGCAGGATGAGCTTGCGAGCGATCCGTGTCTCGCGCTCGGAGAAGGGACGGGGCCCGGGGTAGTAGATGTCCCAGGGGTGCCCGCCGCCCGGCCAATCCGAGGACCAGTTTCGGTTCAGGTCGACGCCGCGCCCGTTCTGGCGGGTACCCGCCGCGTACCCGTCAGGGTTGAGGTTCGGGACGACCCAGAGGTCGAGGTCGGTGCGGGCGCGCTCGAGGGCGCGAGCGACCGCGATCCCGGCGCACTCCGTGCCGTGGATGCAGCCGACCACCAGAACGGGCAGACCGTTCGGGTTCCCGGTGTGGATCGCGTCGATCAGACGGTTCCGCTCCGAACGGCCGAGTGGAATCCGAACCGTCCGTGCAGCGTGCCTGGCAGCTGCGGTCGCGCCCGTAGACGTGCTGGATGCCAGGGCGAGCATCGCCAAGAGCACGAGCGCCGCGAAACCGTTTCCCCGCCGAGTCGACATGGCACGGCGCGACCCTAGCGAGCTGGGCATCAACACCGCACGCGTTGCATCTGTGGGCGAACGAGCGCACGATGGCACCGTCGAACAGGAGGGCCAACCATGCAGCTCGCAGCGACGATCGTCGTGCTTGTCTCGGTTCTCGTATTCGCGTTCCAGGCACGCGAGCTCGCCCGCCAATCACGTCTCGCCAACGAGGTCGCAGGAACCCGCTCACACGGCGAGATCGTCCTGCACTGGAAGCAGATCATGGACGTGTTCATCCAGCATCCAGAGCTGCGCGCCCACTACTTCGACCAGACACCGGACGGACCGAGCGATGCCGACATTGTCCGGCTCGGAGTCATCGCCGAGCAGCACGCCGACTGGCTCGAGGTGCTTCTCGCTACCACCAACCAACTCGCGCCGTACAAGTACTCCTGGATGACGGCCGCCTGGGCCGACTACATCCCGCGCACGGTCGCGTCGTCGTCGCTGCTTCGGTCGACCATCCGAGATCAGGGAGAGTGGCCCTCTCTAGAGCCCTTTGTTGCCTGCTACGAGGTCTCCTCCTCCTGAGGAGATCTGACTACGCGAGCCCGAGGCACGAGCAGCAGCGCGCCGACATCCAGTACGAGCCCGCGCCGCCTGTCTAGCGCTAGGGTGGGCGGCCGTTTGCAGGTCGCAACCATTCAGGAGGGTGTTGGTGCAGGACACCACGTGTCATATGTCGATATCGCTTGACGGCTTCGTCGCCGGGCCGGAGCAGAGTCTCGAGTACCCGCTCGGCAAGCGCGGAAGGGAGCTGCACCTCTGGCATCTCGGCGACGAGCGCGCCAACGAGGCCGACGAGACGGCGTCCGGCTGGCTCATGCGGCGGCGTGGAGCCTACGTCATGGGTCGCAACATGTTCGGGCCGATCCGCGGTGAGTGGGACGAAGAGTGGCGTGGGTGGTGGGGGCCTGAGCCGCCGTACCACGCCCCGGTGTTCGTGCTCACCCATCACGCCCGCGAGCCGATCGAGATGGAGGGCGGGACGACCTTCCATTTCGTCACCGGGGGGTTCGACGCCGCCTACACGCAGGCGTGCGAAACCGCCGGCGATGGGGGCGTGGACATCGCGGGAGGCGCCTCGACCGTGCGGCAAGCGCTCATCGCGGGAGTCGTCGACGAGCTCACGCTCGACATCGTCCCGGTGCTGCTCGGGTCCGGCGAGGGGATCTTCGACGGCGTCGACTCCCTGGGCATGGAGCCGGTCGAGGTGCTGCATTCGCCGCTGGCCACGCACATCCGGTATCGCAGGGGGCGCGCCCTCGATCAAGCGCGGCCGTAACGGGCCGCTCGTGTGGCGGCAGCCGGGGCGACTCCGGCATCGACCAGGCGTTGCCGCGCTTCGCTCTCCCGCAGTACGCGAAGCAGCACCCAGACGAGCGCGGGCAGCATCGTGAACGCGCTTTCGACGAGCATCACGCCACCGCCGGCCTTCTGGTCGGTGAGGTCGTAGCGGATGTAGTACGGGTGGCCCGACCAGATGAAGACCTGCGAGAGGACGAGCATCACGAGCCACATCACGAGGACGTAGGGGATCTTCCAGGGCGCGGTGAACCACGCCGGCCCGGGTAGCGGCTCGAGGAGCGCGGCCCACAGCAGCATCCCCAGCGTGACGAACAGCGAGTGCTGAAGCGCGTGGATCGCGTCGTGCCGCAAGGCCGCGTCGAACAGCGCAGGCAGGTGCCACACGACGAAGTTCGCCGCCCACAGCGGTAGCGCGACGAGCGGGTGGGCGAGCACCCGCAGCCGATGGACGAGGCGCACCCGCAGGAGCGGTCGCAGCAGCCGTCCGTCGAGCCCGAGCACGAGCAGCAGCGCGCCGATGTCGCCGAGCAGCAGGTGCTGGAGCATGTGGATCGAGAAGAGCCGCTCCTCGCCGATCGTGTCGATCGGCGACGCGAGCGCGACGAAGAGCGTCAGAAGCCCGGCCGCGAACGCTGCGACGCGCGGACGCGGTACCGGCCGCCCGCGCCGCGTGAGCGTTCTCGCCCGTCGCCAGTAGAGCGCGCCGGCGAGCGCGAGGATCCAGAGCTCGAGCGGGTCGAGGTTCCAGTGGTTCATCGGGGTCCCGTGCGTTTGTCCGGCAGTGGCTGGGGTACCCGGTGTCTGATTTGGCTACGCAACGAGGGCGCAGGGGACTCGCGGCAGCTGCGGTGCTTGTGCCGACCGTGCTGGCGGGTTGCGGCGGCTACCAGGACACGCTCAACCCGCACAGTCACGCCGCGACCGACATCACGAATCTCTTCTGGGTGATGACGGCCGTCGCCTTCGGCGGGCTCGCGCTCGTGACCGGGCTGCTCGTGTTCGCCTGGTTGCGGCGTGGTCGTTGCGGCGTTGCCGGCGACACCGACGACCCGCATCCCGGCGAAAGACCCGCGTGGTTCGTCGTCGTCGGGATGGGCGTCGTCGTCCCGCTGACCGTGGTCGTCGCGCTCTTCATCGTCAGCGACTGGGCAATCGTCAACGTCACCCAGGCGCCCGCCGCGTCCAGCACGGCCATGACCGTGAAAGCCGTCGGTCACCAGTGGTACTGGTCGTTCCGGTATCCGGGGACGAAGGCAGTCACGGCCGACGAGATGCACATTCCCGTCGACACGCGCGTCAATCTCGAGGCGACGACCGCGGACGTCATCCACAGCTTCTGGGTGCCGGAGCTGAACCGCAAGATCGACACGATCCCGGGCCAGCAGAACCGGATCCTCCTCTACGCGAACCAGGCCGACGTCTATCGCGGTCAGTGCGCCGAGTACTGCGGACTCCAGCACGCGCACATGGGGATGCTCGTCTTCGCCCAGCCGAAGGCGGAGTTCCGGAAGTGGCTGCGGCAGCAGGCCGCGCCGGCGGCAACACCCACAACGGCGCTCGAGCGGCGCGGCGAGCAGATGTTCCTCAACGGCGCGTGCTCAAGCTGCCACGCGATCCGCGGCACGAGCGCGCACGGTTACGTCGGGCCGGACCTCACGCACCTCGCGAGCCGCACGACGCTCGCCGGCCTCACGATTCCGAACACGCCCGACTACCTCGCGCGCTGGATCACCGACTCCCAGCACTTCAAGCCGGGGAACCAGATGCCGAACTTCCCGCTGCCGCGCGCACAGGTGCGCGCACTCGTCGCGTATCTGGAGAGCCTCAAGTAATGGCCACCGCGGTCTACGAGGATCGCCTCGAGCGGATGTGGCAGTCGCGGCCCGGCGTGCTCGGCT
>DASSLB010000140.1:0-9093 GCA_035689945.1 Gaiellaceae bacterium
GCGACACACGCGAGGTCTCCTCGAGCGGCACGGGATCGGCGCGCGCCTTCTCTCCTTCCACGAGCACAACGAGGCGCAGCGTACGGCCGAGATCCTGCCGCGGCTCGAGGCCGGGGAGCGGATTGCGCTCGTCTCGGACGCAGGGCTGCCGGGCGTTTCCGATCCTGGAGCGCGGCTCGTGCGGGCGGCGCTCGACGCGGGCGTCGACGTGACGGTGCTCCCGGGGCCGTCTGCGGTCGAGACCGCGCTCGTCGCCTCGGGGCTGGTGGCCGAGCAATACCGCTTTCTCGGCTTTCTGCCCCGCGGGGAGAAGAAGCTGGCGGCCGTGTGGGACGAGCTGCGCGGTTGGCCGTGGCCGGCTGTCGCCTTCGAGTCGCCGCAACGGCTGCCGGGAACGCTGCGGTCGCTGGCGGTCGCCGATCCGGAGCGGCAGGTCGCCGTATGCCGCGAGCTCACGAAGCGGTTCGAGGAGGTGGTGCGTGGGACGGCCCCCGACCTTGCGGAGCGGTTCGACGCGCCGCCGAAGGGCGAAGTCACGCTCGTCCTCGGGCCGGCAGCCGCGCGGGACGGCGGCGAGGGCGAGCAGGCCGCGCTCGCCTCGGTCGGTGAGCTCGTGGCGGCCGGTGTCCCGCGACGGCGGGCGGCGGAGATCGTCTCGAGGCTGACGGGCGCGTCGCGCAATCGGCTCTACAAAGGCTCGCTGTAAGCAGAGTTGACAACGCAGCTCGGCTGCGCTACCCTGCGCGTTCTGTTGCTGAGATTGACAACATTCCTGCGGCGGCTCATCGTTCCAGTCATCGTCTTCCTGGTCTGGGCTCCGGTTGCACAGGCGTGGAGCTGGCCGATCCAGGGGCCGGTCAAGCGGCCTTTCGCGTACGACCAGGCACACCCGTACGCCTCGGGACAGCACCGCGGGATCGACATCGGTGCCAACACAGTGGGCGAGACCGTGGTGGCTCCCGCAGCAGGGACCGTGAGCTTCGCGGGGACGGTGCCGTCGAGCGGCAAGTCGGTCACGATCGAAACCGCGGACGGGTACTCCGTCACGCTGACGCATCTCGGCTCGATCGTCGTCGCCACGGGTGTCGCGGTGGCCGAGGGAGATCAGGTGGGCACGATCGGTCCAAGTGGCACGCCCGAGCTGGACGGGCCATATCTTCATCTCGGGATCCGGCACACCCCCGACCCGGATGGATACGTCGATCCGCTCAGCCTCCTGCCGCCTGTCGCGGGGACCGGTGGCAGCGACAGTGGCGCGCCGGCAACCCAGCCGGTCGCAAGTGGGAGTTCCTCTGCGTCGTCTCCGCCTGCTAGCGCACCGGCGCCTACGCCGACAACGGGCACGCCGGTCGTGCCCTCGCAAGAGCCCGCTGTCCAGGCGAGCTCAGCGCGTGCGCGGCAGCACGAACGCGGGCGCGCGCAGGCGTCCCGCGCGGAGGCTCAATCCCAACGCTCGTCGCGGCGGCCGCCGGTGTCGCATCCGGCGACGATTGGGCGGCGGGCGCCGCAGCGTCCACGGCAATTGCATCATCGCGTGAGTGAGCCGATGATCGCCTCACGGCGGCCGGTGGGCGAGGCGGTGGCTCCACACGAGCCGGCCGACCTCGGCGCCGGCCACGAGCTGCGGCCGCCGAGAGCGCACGTTGCAGAGTTCGAGCCGGAGGCGCGCCGGGGTTCCTCTGCGCTTCTCGGGCTCGTCTGCAACGGCGCAGGCGCCTTGGTCGCGGTAGCCGCGGCTTTCGTCGCCGCTCGTCACCGGCGCCACGACCTCGCGTGCCGGATCCCGGTTGCGCGGGTGCTCCACCTGCCGTCGCGCATACTCGACCATGACGTGCGCCGCGCGGCCTGAGCGCCCGAAGCTGCAGCGACCGTCGCGCAGGAGACGGCTCGTATGATCTGGAGCCTTCCCGAAGCCCCAGAAGGAGCTGTCGCCGGTGTCGGAAACGCCCCAGAAGATCCTGGTCGCGGTTGCGTGGCCGTACGCGAACGGTCCGCGACACATCGGCCACGTTGCGGGGTTCGGCGTTCCGGCGGACATATTCGCGCGATACCACCGCCTGAAGGGCAACGACGTCCTGATGGTGAGTGGAACGGACGAGCACGGCACGCCGATCATGCTCGCCGCGGACGCGGAGGGAGTCTCCCCACGCGAGATCGCTGACCGCTACAGCGCAGTTACGCGCGACGACTTGCGCAGGCTCGGGCTCTCGTACGACCTGTTCACGCGGACAACGACTCGCAACCATTACCGCGTCGTACAGGACGTCTTTCGGGCGCTGTATGACCGAGGCTGCCTGCTCGAGGAGGTCACTCGAGGCGCGTTCTCGGCCACGACGGGCCGGACGCTGCCCGATCGTTACATCGAGGGCACGTGTCCGATCTGCGGCTTCCCCGAGGCTCGTGGCGACCAGTGCGACAACTGCGGCAACCTTCTCGACCCGGTCGACCTGATCGAGCCGCGTTCCCGAATCGACGGGCTGCCCCCGGAGTTCCGCGACACGAAGCACCTCTTCCTTGATCTGCCCGCATTCAAGGAACGCCTTACGGAGTGGATCTCGCGACAGGACCACTGGCGCCCGAACGTGCGCAACTTCTCTCTGCGCTACGTCGAGGAGTTGCGTCCTCGCGCGGTGACTCGTGACCTGGATTGGGGGATTCCGGTGCCTGTCGAGGGTTACCCGCCGGAGGAGAAGCGGATCTACGTCTGGATCGATGCGGTCGTCGGCTACTTCTCGGCTGCGGTCGAGTGGGCTCAGAACCACGGCACGCCCGACGCGTGGCGCGATTGGTGGCAGAACCCGGACGCGCGCCACTTCTACTTCATGGGCAAGGACAACATCGTCTTCCACTCGGTTATCTGGCCCGCGGAGCTCCTGGGCTACGACGGTGCCGGCGAGTACGCCGCCGGCCGCGACCTCGAATTGCCGTACAACATCGTCTCGAGCGAGTTCCTCACCTACGAGGGGCGCCAGTTCAGCACGAGCCGCGGGCACGTGATCTACGTCGGCGAGTTCCTCGACCGCTACGAGGCCGACCCGCTGCGCTACTACCTCACAGCGGCGGGGCCAGAGACCCAGGACGCGGACTTCTCGTGGGCCGAGTTCGCGCGACGCAACAACGACGAACTACTCGCCAACTGGGGCAATCTCGTCAACCGGACGATCGTCAACGCTCACCGGCATTTCGGCGCCGTGCCTGAGCCGGGTGAGCTGGAGGATCCTGACCGTCGGCTGCTCGACGAGATAGGCGAAGGCTTCGGGTCCGTGGGCCGGCTCATCGAGCAGGCGCGCTTCCGTGCTGCGCTCGCCGAGGCCATGCGTCTCTCCGCACTCGCGAATGCGTACGTCGCCGAGCAAGCGCCATGGGCGCTCGTCAAGACGGACCAAGCGCGCGCCGCCACGGTCCTGTACACCGCTTTACGCGCCGTCGACGATCTCAAGACTCTCTTCGCACCGTTCCTGCCATTCAGCTCGCAGCGGGTGCACGAACTGCTCGGCGGCGAGGGATGGATTGCGGGCCCGCTCGAAATCCGCACTGTCGAGGAAGACGACGGGTCGATTCACGAAGTGCTCACCGGCGACTACGAAAGCTGGATCGGCGCCTGGCAGCCGGGTGAGCTGCCTGCCGGGCGGTCACTCCCTGAGCCGCAGCCGCTATTCCGCAAGCTCGACGCCGAGGCTGTCGCCGCCGCCGAGCTCGCGTGATCGACACCCACGCGCATCTCGCGGCGCTCGACGACCCCGACGAGGCGGTCGAACATGCCGCCGCGGCGGGCGTCACGCGCATCCTCACCGTCGGCACCGACGTCGAGGACTGTCGCCGCGCGCTCGCGCTCGCCGAGCGTCACGACGGCGTCTTCGCGATCCTCGGCATCCATCCTCACGAGGCGGGCACGGCCACTACCGACGACCTCAGCGAGCTGCGCGAGCTGCTTGCGCATCCAAAGGCGGTCGCAGTCGGGGAGACCGGGCTCGACTGGTTTCGCGACTACGCGCCGCGCGACGACCAGCGTCGCCTCTTCGTAGCCGAGCTCGAGCTCGCTTCCGAGCTCGGAAAGCCGGTCGTGATCCACACGCGCGCGGCCGACGACGACACGCTCGCCGCCCTCGGCGGCTTCACCGGGACCGTCGTACTCCACTGCTTCTCGTCGCCGCGCATGCTCCCGACAGCGCTCGAACGCGACTGGTACGTCTCGTTCGCGGGGAACGCGACTTTCCCGAAGGCCGTCGACCTTCGTCTCGCAGCGACCGAGGTTCCGGCGGAGCGCATCCTCGCCGAGACCGACTCGCCGTACCTCGCGCCGCAACCGGTGCGGGGCCGGCGCAACGAGCCCGCATATGTCGTTCACACGCTCGCCGCGCTTGCACAGGCCCGAGGCCAAGAGACCGCCGAGCTCGAGCAGCAGATCGAGCGAAACGCGACAGAGTGCTTCTCGCTCCCGTGAGCACGCGGCCCAGGAAGGAGTACGGCCAGCACTTCCTGCGCGACCCGAACATCCTCGAGGTGATCGGCCGCCTCGCCGAGCTCGCGCCGGACGACGTCGTGCTCGAGGTCGGTCCCGGCCAGGGCGTCCTCACGCGCTATCTCGCCGAACGCGTCCGCCAGGTCCACGCCGTCGAGATCGATCGCGCGCTCGAGCCGGACCTCACCGGGCTCGCGGCCAACGTCGACGTCGTCTTCGGCGATGCGCTCCAGATCGAGCTGCCACAGGATGCGACGAAGCTCGTCGCCAACCTCCCGTACAACGTCGCCACGCCGCTGCTCGTCGAGAGTCTCGACCGGCTGATGAACGTCCGGCTCTGGTGCGTGATGGTGCAGCGAGAAGTCGCGGATCGCCTCTTTGCGAGTCCGGGGACGAAGGACTACGGAGCCGTCTCGGTGCTCGTCCAGCTTGTCGCCGACCGCACCGGTTTTCATCCGGTCTCGCGGTGGGTCTTCCAACCTCCGCCGAACGTCGACTCGGCTCTCGTCGCGTTTCGACGGAAGGAGCTTCCCGCGGACTTCAGGCACCTGAAGGAGGTCGTCGCAGCATCGTTCGCGCACCGCCGCAAGACGCTCCCGAACTCCCTCGCGCTTGTCGGGCTTGCCTCCCGTGAACAGGCGGCGGAGGCGCTCGCCGCGATCGGCAAGCCGGCGGAGATGCGCGCCGAGGCGCTGGCGCCCGAGGACTTCCTCGCACTGGCGAAGGAGTTGCCGTGAGAGCGCCCGCCGCGGCGAAGATCAACCTCGCGCTCGTCGTCGGCCCCCTGCGCGACGACGGCAAGCATGAGGTTCTGACCGTCCTGCAACGGATCGACGTCGTCGACCGGATCGAGCTCGACGACGCGTCGGCGCTCAGGATCGAAGGGTTCCCGGACGACACGCTCGTCCGCTCCGCGCTCGAGGAGCTCGCTCGCAGCGCAGACGTCGAGCCGCGCTGGCGCGTCCGGATCAAGAAGGCGATCCCCGTCGCCGCCGGTCTCGGCGGTGGGAGCTCCGACGCGGCGACGGCACTTCGGCTCGCCAACGGGACTCTGCTGGAGCCGCTTGCGGACGCGGAGCTGCTCCGCATTGCAGCCGGGATCGGAGTCGACGTCCCCTTCTTCCTCGTGGACGGCCCCCAGCTCGGCCGCGGCGACGGCAGCGAACTCGAGCCGCTCGACCTGCCGCAGGATTTCTGGGTCGTCGTGCTCCTTCCACGAGGCGCGGCGAAGACGTCGACGCGCGACGTCTACGCTGCTTTCGACGTGCGTCACGGCGCGGCCGGCTTTGCCGAACGCCGTCAGCTGCTCCTCGACCGGCTCTCCGAGGTGCAACGTCCGCGAGACCTCGCCACGCTGCCTCCCAACGACCTCGCGAGCTCGCCACTGGCGGAGGCGATTCTCGACGCGGGCGCCTTCCGCGCCGACGTCTCCGGCGCCGGTCCCGCGGTGTACGGCCTCTTCCACCAGCGCAAGGACGCAGACGCCGCGAGGCGGACGTTGCGGGGCCGGGGGAGAACGTGGCTTGCGGCACCAGCGTGGTACGGTTGACCGGTGTTGAGCGAGTCGTCGTCGCACGCCGTCGAGCCCGGTCCCGGCGGCTGGCTGAGGGCTCGCCGCAACCGGCTTGCACTCTGGATCGCCGCGGTGGAAGGCATCGTCGTCGCGATCTCGGCAGACGTCTCGAAGTGGGCCGTCATCGTCCTCGCAGCCGTGGCCGTCTTCGCGTTTGCCTATCGCCGGAACAGCGAGTCGAATCTCGTCCGCCAGGTGCTGTGGATCTTCGCCGCGTCACAACTGCTCGCGCTACTGCTCGTTCTCTTCGCGGTCGTTGTGAAGTGGCTGGTGATCGTGGGGCTCGTGGTCTTCGCAGTGGTCGGGCTCGCCATTTTGCTCTTCGACCGCCGCTAGACTTCCGTGCCCCTGGGGCGTAGCCAAGTGGTAAGGCAACGGGTTTTGGTCCCGTGATCCCAGGTTCGAATCCTGGCGCCCCAGCCAACCTCCCCTGACATGGCAGACGAGCTCGCAGCAGTCGTGATGGCCGCCGGAATCGGCACGCGCATGAAGAGTGCGACGCCGAAGCACCTGCACCCGTTGCTCGGCCGGCGCATGGTCGACTGGGTGATCGACGCGGCGCGAGACGCCGGCGTCGAGCGACTCGTCGTCGTCGCCTCGCCGCAGACGAGCGATCTCTTGGAGGACGTCGAGGTCGCGGTGCAACAGGAGCCGCTCGGCACCGGCGACGCAGTCCGCTGCGCCCGCGAAGCCCTCGAAGGCTTCGACGGCGACGTCCTCGTCCTCAACGGCGACGTCCCCGCGCTCAGGCCACAGACGATCCGGGAGCTCGTCGAGACTCACCGCTCGGCCGGCGCCGCGGCGACCGTCCTCGCCTTCGAGCCCGCCGAGGCCGGAGCGTACGGGCGGATCGTCCGCGACGGCGACGGTCGGCTGGCCAAGATCGTGGAGGCCGGCGACGCGTCCTCCGAGGAGCTCGCGTTGCGCGAGGTCAACTCCGGGATCTACGTCTTCCGCTCCGAGAAGCTCTGGCCGGCGCTCGAGCGGCTCGACGCGCACAACGCCCAGGGCGAGCTCTACGTGACCGACACCCTCGGCCTGCTCGCGACCGACGGCGAGCCCTGCGCCGTGCAGCTTGCCGCCGACCCGCTCGAGGCCGAGGGCGTGAATACGCGCGCCGAGCTCGCGCTAGCAGCCGCCTCGCTCCGTGACCGGATCAACCGGGCGCACATGCTCGCCGGCGTGACCATCGTCGACCCGGCGTCGACCTGGATCGAGGCGAACGTGGAGATCGAGCCGGACGTCGTGATCCACCCGTACACGGTGATCCGCGGAGGTGTGCGGATCGAGACCGGCGCAGAGATCGGGCCGTTCGCCTATGTTCGGCCCGTGACCGTGATCGGCGAGGGGGCGAAGGTCGGCACGTTCGTAGAAGTGAAGAACGCCGCGCTCGGGGCGCGTGCGAAGGTCCCGCACCTCTCCTACGTCGGTGACGCCGAGGTGGGGGAGGGATCGAATATCGCGGCCGGCAACATCACCGCGAACTTCAAGCATGCGCCCGGCGAGCCCAAGGCGCGGACGAAGATCGGCCGCAACGTCAGGACCGGCGTGGACACTGTCTTCGATGCTCCGGTCGAGGTTGGCGACGACGCTTGGATTGCAGCGGGATCCGTCATCACGGATGATGTCCCTCCCGGTTCGCTGGCCGGGTTCGCCCCGCGGCAGGAGACGAAGGAAGGCTGGGTCTACGAGAAGCATGGAAAGCCCGACGGCGACGACTGAGCTGGCCCTGCCGGGCCTGGAGGGGAATGTCGCGATGAGCGATCCTTCGCCGCAGCACTACATCGTGCGCGGACCCGAGAAGCGCCTGATGGTCTTCGCCGGTCGCTCGCATCCGGCGCTGGCCGCCGCGATGGCCGAGAAGCTCGGCGTGGAGCTCGGTGACGTCGAGCTCGGCACGTTCCCGAACGACGAGACGTACTGCCGCTATCTCGAGTCGATCCGTGGCGCCGACGTGTTCATCGTCCAGACCGGCTCGCCGCCCGTGGACAAGAACCTGATGGAGCTCGTGCTGATGATCCAGGCCGCGAAGCTCGCCTCGGCGAAGCGGATCACGGCCGTGATCCCGTGGTTCCCCTACTCGCGGCAGGACCGGAAGGCGAAGCCACGCGAGCCGATCTCGGCGCGCCTCGTCGCGGACATGCTCCAGCTGGCGGGCGTCGACCGCGTGCTCACGATGGATCTTCACGCCGGACAGATCCAGGGCTTCTTCACGATCCCGGTCGACCACATGACGGCGCTGCAGCTGTTCGCGACCCACTTCCGCGATCTCGGCCTAACCGGCGAAGGGGTCGTCGCCGTTGCGCCTGACGCCGGCCGCGCGAAGCACGCCGTCCGCTTCGCGGAGATGATCGAGGCGAGCTTCGCGATCATGCACAAGATGCGCGTCACGGCCGACCACGTCGAGATGACGGAGGTCACCGGGAAGGTGCGGGACAAGATCGCGATCGTCGGCGACGACGTCTCGACGACGGGCAGCACGCTGATCGCCGGCGCGCGGGCGCTGAAGGATCACGGCGCCACCGAGGTGAACGTGTTCGTCACGCATGCGCTCTTCTCCGGCGAGGCGCTCGATCGGCTTGGCGGCTCGGAGATCGACCGGATCGTCGTCACCGACTCCGTCCCGATCGATCCGCGCAACCGTCCCGAGAAGATGACCGTCCTCAGCGTCTCCGGCCTGCTCGCCGAGGCGATCATGAACGTCTTCGCCGACGACTCCGTCTCGGCGATCTTCGGCGGCGAGAACCAGCTCTTCTAGCTTCTTGGCTCAACCATGCAGTATCGAGCCGCATCTGGGCAAGGGGGTCCGAGCTTCTTCGAGGATCTGGTGAAGCGCAAGCGCAGACGGGCTGTTGGTTTCACTCAGCCAGCATGAGAAGGGTGCCTTCGCTGCGACCCTCGATTGAGTGATTGACGGAGCAAACTACGGGGTGGGATTGTTGGCCCTTGTAAGGCTCTGCGGCACGTCGTCTGCGGCGCCGCCAGCGGTTCGGCGCCTTGAATCGCAGCGAGAGAGCGTTTGGCTCTCCAAGGAGGCCGCAGTGAACATCAACATTCT
>DASSLB010000141.1:0-3580 GCA_035689945.1 Gaiellaceae bacterium
CCGGAAGAGGTCGGGCAGCGCCTACACGATCTACGGGCAGTGGCCGCTGGACGCGTTCGAGTCCACCGGCGAGTACGCCACCTACGACGGTGACAGCTTCTGCCCGCTCTGCGGCTCGCGCCTGTTCAGCGTCAATGAGGACGCCGTCGAGCTGCAGCTCGGCTCGCTCGACGACGCGCCGTTCGAGCTACGGCCGGAGGCGGAGATCTGGATCAAGCGCCGGGAGCCGTGGATGCACGAGGTCGAAGGCGCCTCGCAGCACCAGGAGAACCGGTACTAGCCCCGGCCGTCGGCGATCCGCTGGAAGAGGAAGAAGTCGCGCCAGTCTCCGGCGATGCGGAGGAACCCGCGCGCAAGCCCGATACGGTCGAAACCGTTGTTCTCGAGCACGCGCTGTGAGGCGACGTTGTCCACGAGCGTCGCAGCCTCGACGCGGTGCAGGTCGAGCTCGCCGAACGCGTAGGACACGACCTCGCCGACCGCCCCGGTCGCGAGGCCTCGGCCGTTCCTGCGGCCGTCGACCCAGTAGCCGATCGTGCAGCCCTGGAGCGCCTCGCGGACGATGTGAAAGACGTTGATCGTCCCGGCGATCGCGTCGCCGTCGAGAATCGCGAACGGATGGGTGTCGTCTGCGAGTTGCCGCGCGAGCCGTTCGCGCTGGCCCTCGGCGGTGAAGAACGCCGGCGGTCTCACCGGCTCGAACGGCCTGAGGAAGTCGCGGTTCGCCGCATAGAGCGCGGCGAGCTCGTCGGCATCCTCCAGCCGCACCGGCCTGATCACGTCAGGGCTGCTGCGCGGTCGGGCGGGAAGCGCTCAAGGATCCAGCGCGCGTCGAACGGCTCCCGCACGTACGGGCGCCCGTTGATGCGCACGAAGTCGCGGGTGCGGGGATCCATCGGGAGCCGCGCCTCGGCCGGGAAGTTGCGGTTGTGGCGCTCGATCAGCCCGTTCACCTCGGCGAAGCTCCAGTCTGCCGCGAGCTCCTGCCAGGCGGCCGCGAACTCCTGAGGGTCCTCGACCTCCTCGGCGAGTGCCCGCCATGCCTCCCCGAGCTGGCGTTCGTGCTGGTCGACGGCGTCCTCGATCGCGCGCAGCCGCCGCATCCAGATCGTTGGGCCGCCGAGCGCCCGCACTCCCGACTCGGCATCGGGACGGAAGTTGCGCAGTCGCTGCCGGAGGGGCCTCCCGCGCGCCGGGCTCGACTCGAGATCCGCCTCGAGCGCTTCTCGCTCGTGCCGCTCCCGCGGGGTTTCGGGCCGTGTCGCACCCTGGCCCATGATCTCGTTCAACGTCCGGGGATCCACCGCTGCGAGGGTACAGTCCGGCTTCCATGGCGGAGATCGAGGGACAGGTCAAGGAAGAGCAGCTCGACCCGGAGCGCGCGGCGCGGCGCCGACTCGCACTCGCGCAGATCCGCCAGTATCCGGACGCTGCGCTGAAGATGCAGGCGCGCCCGGTCGAGGAGTTCGACGACGATCTCCGCCGCCTCGTCGACCGGATGAAGCAGCTAATGGTCGACGCCAACGGCATCGGGCTCGCCGCGACCCAGGTGGGCGTCCTCCAGCGCCTCTTCGTTTTCCAGGTCGCCGAGGACGAGACCGTCGCGCTGGCCAACCCGGAGATCGTCGAGCGCAGCGAGGTGACGACCGTCGACGACGAGGGCTGCCTCTCGATTCAGGGCGTCCATCTCCCGATCGAGCGGGCCGCGACAATCGCGATCGCCGGTCGGGACGAGAACGGTGCCGAGGTGCGCTATGAGCTCGAGGAGCCGTACTCGCGCGTCGCCCAGCACGAGAGCGACCACCTCGACGGCGTCCTGATCCTCGACCGGACGACGCCCGAGGCGCGGCGCGAGGCGCTCGCGAGCCTGCGCCCCCGCATCGTCATCGGGTAGCGCCGCATGGCTCCGCGGCAGATCGCCGTCGCCGCGACCGGGCCCTTCGGGGCCGACGTGCTGGAGCGCCTCGCGGCTGAGCACGACGTCGTCCAGCTGCTGACGCGGCCGGACAAGCCGCGTGGTCGCGGCCGCCGGGTTGCGCCGCCGCCGGCAAAGGACGCGGCGAAGCGGCTCGGGATCCCGGTCGCGCAGCCGGAGCGGCTCGAGGAATCCGTCGAGCTCGGCGCCGACACCGTCGTCGTCTGCGCCTACGGCCTCCTGATCCCGAACGAGCTGCTCGGACGCGCGCTCTGGCTCAACGTCCATCCGTCGCTCCTGCCGCGCTGGCGCGGGGCTGCGCCTGTCGAACGCGCGCTCATGGCCGGGGACGAGGAGACCGGCGTCACGATCCACCGCACCGTCGAAGCGCTCGACGCGGGGCCGCTCGCGGCGCAGCGCGCGTTTCTCGTGGCGCGGGAGGACGACGCCGGCGCGGTGTACGCGCACGCTGCGGAGGTCGCTGCAGAGCTCCTGCGCGATGTGCTCGCGGAGAAGGAGCCGCGGTTCGAGCCGCAGGTGGAGGAGGGCGCGACCTATGCCGAGAAGATCGGCCCCGAAGATCGAGAGCTCGATCCAGCGGCGCCTGCAGAGGAGCTCGTGAACCGCGTGCGGGCGCTGTCTCCGCACATCGGCGCGCGACTCGGCGATCTGATCGTATGGCGGGCGCGCGTGGGGCAGGACGGAGCGTTCGAGCCCCTCGAGGTACAACCCGCCGGCGGCCGTCGGATGGCGTACGACGCCTACCTGCGAGGGCGCCGATGAACTGGTGGTATGCCGTCGTCGAGGCACGGCACGAGCTTCAGAACCCGACGAGCCCGGAGAAGATCCGCGAGCTCGGGGAGCGCCTCGACCTCGGGCCCGACTCGCACGTGCTGGACATCGCGTCGGGGAAGGGCGGCCCCGCCCTCATCCTCGCCGAGACGTTCGGCTGCCGGCTGACGTGCGTCGAGCGCGCGCCGGAGTTCGTCGCCGCGGCCCGTGAGCAAACGGCAGCCGCTGGTCTCGAGGATCGCATCGAGATCATCGAGGCGGACGCCGCCAGCTACGAGCTCGGCCGCTACGACGCCGCGCTCTGCCTCGGCGCGAGCTTCGCCTACGGCGGATTCGTGCCGACGCTCGAGCGGTTGCGGGTCGCGGCGCCACTCCTGGCCGTCGGGGAGCCGTACTGGTGCGAGTGGCCGCTGCCGACCGCCGCCGACCGGGTCGAGGAGCAGCGCGTGGACGAGCAGGAGTGGCTGCCACTCCTCGAGACGATCGAACGAGCGGAGTCGTCGGGCGTCCGGGTCGTCTCCTTCATCGCTTCCTCTCTGGACGACTGGGATCGCTACGAGTCGCTGCACTGGCTGGCGCTCGACGAGTGGCTGCGGGCGAATCCCGATCACCCGCAGGCAGACGAGTTCCGCGCAAAGGGCGCGTCGCGTCGCGCCCGGTATCTCGCCTGGGAGCGCGCGGTGCTGGGCTGGGCGATCTTCGTCTGCCGCTCGTGATCACGCCCGCTCGTCACGCGGCGTACCAGGTGCTGCTGCGCGTCTTCGAGGACGACGCCTACGCCGACCGCGCCTTCCGCGGCGCGGCCGCAGGGCTCGACGAGCGGGAGCGCGCATTCGCGCAACGGCTCGCCTACGGCTCCGTCCAGCGCGTGCG
>DASSLB010000142.1:0-2208 GCA_035689945.1 Gaiellaceae bacterium
GGTGGACTCGAACGCGTCCAGCGGCCACTGCCCGTAGATCGTGTAGGCGCTGCCCGACCTCTTCCGGCAGTCGCCGCAATGACAGCGTCCGACGTGGAACGGCTCGCCGACGAGTGTGTAGCGAACGGCGCCGCACAGGCAGCCTCCCGTGCGCATCACAGGGATTGTGGATCAACGTCCACCACCGCGCTGAGACCAGCGCGGCGCATGGCCGGCGCGGCGGCCGAGAGCAGGGCGGCGGCACGGGATGCGAGCGCGCGCGGCCGCTCGGTCTTGCCGACGAGCTGGGCGCGATGCCGACCGCGCAGACGGAGCAGCGGCGCCGGGCCGAGCAGCTCGAATTCCGTTAGCCCCGCCTTCAGCTCCTCGAGCGCGCGGGTCGCGTCGGCGAGCTCAGGGCCGGAGACGAGGACGCGGACGAGATGCTGGAACGGCGGGTAGCCGAGGGCGCGCCGGCGCTCGAGCTCTCCCGCGAGGAACCCGGCGACGTCGTGGTGCGCGGCGTGCTCGACCGCGCGCGACCCCGGCTGGAACGTCTGGATGATGACGCGGCCCGGCGCGTCGCGGCCGCTGCGGCCCGCGAGCTGGGTGAGGAGCTGGAACGTCCGCTCCTCGGCGCGGAAATCGGGCAGCCCGAGCCCGGTGTCTGCGTCGACGACCGCCGCGAGCTCGACACCGGAGAAGTGGTGTCCCTTCGCGACCATCTGTGTTCCGACGAGGACTGCGCGGTCCGCATGTGCGAACCGCTCGAGCGCCGCCCGCAGCTCTTCGGGCTTCGCCACCGCATCGGCGTCGAGCCGGATCCGCTCGAGCTCGGGCACATGGCGCTCGAGCTCGCGCTCGAGCCGCTGCGTCCCGGCTCCGATCCGTGCGAGCTCGGGCGAGCCGCACGCCGGGCACGTCTCTCCCGCCGGCTCGCGCGCGCCGCAGTGGTGGCAGCGAAGCGTCGCATCGCTGTGCAGCGTGAACGCGACGTCGCAGTTCGGACAGCGACGGGTGGCGCCGCAGGCGCGGCAGTGGAGCGCGGGCGCGACGCCGCGCCGGTTGAGGAGCAGGATCGCCTTCCCGCCTCCCTCCGCGAGCCGCCCCAGCTCGGCGAGGAGCGGCGCGGAGAGCGGATAGCCGCTCTCCTGGCGCAGGTCGACGACACGGACGGTCGGCATCGGCGCCGCGATCCGGCCGCCGAGCTCGAGCCGCTCGAGCGCCTGCCAGGACTCCGGGCGAGGCGTCGCCGAGCCGAAGATCGCGACCGCTCCCTCGAGCGCCGCGCGCTTCGCCGCGACGGTGCGGGCGTCGTAGCGCGGATCCGACTCCTGCTTGTACGAGGAGTCGTGCTCCTCGTCCACACAGATGACCCCAAGCGACGGAAGCGGCGCGAACACAGCCGAGCGCGCACCGACGACGACGGACGCCTCGCCCGTCACGATCCGTTCCCGCTCGTCGCGCCGCTCAGCCTCGGTCAGGCCGGAGTGGAGCAGCGCGACGCGGTCGCCGAAGCGGGCCTGGAAGCGCCCAAGCGTCTGCGGCGTCAGCGCGATCTCGGGCACGAGCACGATCGCGCCGCGGCCGGCCGCGACCGCGACCTCGCACGCGCGAATGTAGACCTCGGTCTTGCCGCTGCCGGTGGCACCTGAGAGAAGGACGTTGCCGCCGCCGCCTTCCAACAAGGTCTCGATCCGCGCGAGCGCCTGCTCCTGCGACTCCGAAAGCTTCGCAGGCGCCGGCTCCGCGGGCAGAGCAGCGTTCGCCGTCACCTCTCGCCGCTCGCCCCGCCGTGCAGGCTGGTACGGCGCGATCAGCGCGAGCGCGCGCGCCGGCGTCGAGCCGTAGTAGTCGGCGAGCCAGAGGGCGAGATCGACGAGCGCCGGCGGGAGCGTCTCGAGCACCCGCTCGGCCGCGACCGGCTCGACGTCGGGCGGCGCCTCGGCGTCGGCAACGACGACCACGCCTCGCCGCCGAGCGTTGCCGAAGCGGATCGCTAGCACGGCCCCCTTCCCCACCTCGTCCTCGATCTCGTACGTGAACGGCCGTGCAAGCGAGCGAGCGCTGACGATTGGGTAGACAGACGCGAGGCGGGACACGGGCAGCGAGCGTAGCCGGGACCGTGGTCGGAGCTCAGTTACCGGACTGCAACTCCCAGGCTGCGATGACCGCGTCCTCGATGGCGTCGGAGTTCCCGTGCTCGAGGTCGGCCACGATCATCATGTG
>DASSLB010000143.1:0-3865 GCA_035689945.1 Gaiellaceae bacterium
TATTTACTTGATGGGCGCGGCTGGGATCGAACCAGCGACCCCTCGCGTGTGAAGCGAGTGCTCTCCCGCTGAGCTACGCGCCCTGAGGGGTCGATCTTAGCGCCGCGGGGCGGCATGGCCGCCCCGCGGGAGTCATCAGCGAGTGTGTTCTCTCAGCTCTCGCTAAGCGCAGTCCAGCGCCTGTCCAGTGGCATAGACCGTCCCGTAGGCCTGGAACAACTGGTTGCCGTAGACATCGGGGAAGTGGTCGATCCCCTTGCCGTTGGTGACCACCTTTTCAGGCGCCCCGCCGGCCATCGTTGCGTTCGCGCTGGTCAAGAAGTGGGTGGGAACACCGAGGCACGCCGCATCTGTGGCAGCCAGCTGGCTCAACGCGACGAGCGCGTCATACGCATCCATGAGCTGCGTGGAGCCCAGGGCGCTCTCCGGGGCGAAGCCGAGGATCACGCCGATCACCGTCTCCGTGTCGAGCGCACCGCTGGTCTGTGCGTCGATGAGGGGCTGGACATTGGCAGGAATGGGCGGGCAGGGACCTGATGCCGGATCGCATGGAGTCCCGAGGAAGAGCCCGAACAACTGCCAGGTCTGGAAGTCGAAGTGACCGTGCGAGTGCTCGGCGACCATCGCGTTGGCCTGCGCCGACCGGCTCGCGTTGAAGCACTCGTGTGCGAACGCTGCGCCGGCAGTCAGTGCAAAGAGACCTACCGCGCAAACGGCGACGACCGCGACACGTAGACGCATTTTCATTCCACACTCCCTTTCACCCTCGGTTGAGCGGAAGCCGGTCACGCTGCCAGGGTCTCCCCTGATGTCCAAACCGCCCAGCAACGAGCTTGACCACCGCAGAACGTCGGATTGTGGTTCGGGCCAGGCACGTGTTCAAGAGGCCGCCGATCAAAGAGCGCTGGCTTTCCCCAGCGTGTAACGCGCGGGATCCAAGACGCAGAGCTCGAGCAGAGCTGGATCAACAACCGCCCCAGCCTGCCCGCGGAAGAGGGCATCGCTGGTGCGTACGAGCCGCTAGCCCGCGAGGTCTGACTTCGCCAGGTTCGCGGTGGTCCGGTGCCGGGTGCGCTGCACTGCCGCAAACGCCGCACCGCAGAGAACGGCTGCGACGGTGAACGGCACGACGTCGCCTGTGGCGGCTGCGACCGCGCCTCCGGCAGCCGGGCCGACCAGCGCTCCGCTCGCCCAGGCCGCGTTCATAAGGCCGAAGGCCATGCCCTGCGGCAGGCCGCTGCGTTCCGCTCCGTCGGCGATCAACGCGAAAGCCGGTGTGAAGAGGGCGCCGTAGGCTCCGCTCGCCGCGATCAGCAGCGGCACGTATGCGAGCGGGCGTGGACTGAAGGCGAGACCGACGGAGAACACGGCTGCGGTCGCCAGCGAGATCTGAATCGGAGGTCCGACGCCGCGCCGGTCGAGCATCCGGCCGGCGAGAGGTGAGACAGCGGTCTCCAAGCCCGCGCCGACGAGCCACACGGCGCCGATCGCCGCGGCTCCCCACCCGGCGTCGGCCAGCCGGAGTGGGGCGAGCACCGAGAGGACGCCCCAGAGGAGTGCGGGAAGCAACATGAGGCCGAGACCCGCGCGAAAGCGCCCGTCACGGAGCGCCCGAGCCACGGCGGACAGCGAGGGTGGCTCGGGTGGGATCGACTCGATTCGCAATGTCCAGACGCCGAGGACGACGGACAGCCCGGCGAGCGCCGTGAAGACCGCAGCGCGCCCGATCAGTGCCGCGACCGCTCCCACAACGGGCCCGAACAGCGCGCCGAACACGGCTGCGCCGAGCGCAGTCCCGATCAGCTGCCCGCGGCGGTCGCGAGGCGCGGCGGCGAGGAGCCACGCGAACGAGCCGGCCCACGTGAACCCGCTCGCCATTCCCTGCAGGAGACGAGCTCCGATCAGCGGCCAGAATCCATGCGCGAAGGCAAAGCCGAGGCTCGCGAGTCCCATCAGCGTCAGCCCGACGAGCACGGCGCGCCGTGCGCCGAGTCTCGCGGTCGCCACCCCGCCGGGAAGGCCACCGATGAGGGCACCGCCCGCGTAGGCGCCGACCAGAACGCCGGCTCCGGCCTTCGACAGGTGGAGGTCGCGCGTGAAGTGGGGGAGGAGCGGCGTCAGCGCCGCGAAGAGCATCGTGTCCACCCACACGAGCGCGGAGACGAGGATGAGCAGGCGGCGCATTCCGTTGAGCGTACGCACGCCGTACCGTTTGGGTGTGACGATCCGGAGTGTCGGCGCCGTATGAGGGGCGTGAACGCCCTGCCGGCAGCCGTCCGCCCGCCCGGTGTGGTCGGCGCTCCGCCGTTCGCGGACGTCGTCGCGGAGCATCTCGACGCCGTCTACCGCTACCTCGTCTACCTCACGGGTGACCGCGCTGCGGCGGAGGATCTCGCGGCCGAGACGTTCGAGCGGGCTTTCAAGAGCTGGCGCCGCTTCGATCCACGTCGAGGCGCGCCGCGAACGTGGCTTTGCCGCATCGCGCATTCCGCCGCCGTCGACTGGTTCCGCGCGGAGGCTCGGCGCCAGCGGCGCGAGGAGGCGTACACCCGCGACGAGGCGCTGCTCGAGGAGTCCGTCTTCTCCGAGGGTCTCTCCCCGGAGCTCGAACACGCCCTGCGGCGGCTGACCCCGGCCGAACGCGAGGTCGTGGCGTTGCGCGTGCTGCTCGAGCTCGACGGGCCGAGCGCGGCGCGCGTGCTCGGGATCAGCACAACTGCTTGTTCGACCCGGCTCAGCCGGGCTTTGAAGCGACTGGAGGAGGAGATGAGCGATGTCCGGAACTGAGTTCGAGGGATACGAGGCGCTCGTCTCCGAGCTGCGGGCGACCCCGCCCCTCGCGCCGGAGTCGCTGCGGCAGCGGGTGCTGGAGCTTGGGCCAGCTTCTCGGCCACAGTGGTCGAAGCGGCGGAAGCTGGTGTTCGTCGTGGTGCCGGTGGCGGCTGTGCTCGCGGTCGGCGCTGCGCTCGTGCACGGCTTCGTCAGCTCGGGCTCGAACCAGAATCGAGCGGACGCAGCCGCGCTTGCGACCGGCAAGGCGGCCTTGCCCGAAGTGGTGCACGCCCAGGCCCAACAGAAGTCCGCGAGGCAACTCGCGCCTTTGGCGAAGGCTCACACTCCAGCGGCCTGGAACTCGGTCTATTCCGCAGCGGGCAAACCCGGCCAGGAACTCGATCTCACCGGAGCTCTTCGCCAGTCGCTCACTATCCCCAAGAACCGGCTCGTCCATGCCGATGCGTCTCTCCAGGTATCGGTCAAGAGTCGCGCTGCGCTGTCAAGGGCCACGAATGAGGCGACGCAGATCGTCTCCTCGCTCGGCGGCTACGCGCAGTCCGTCCGCTACCAGAGCTCGCATGCCGGCCAGGGTGACGCCGTGCTCGAGCTTCGCGTCCCCGTCCAGAAGGCGGAGGTCGCGATCGGGCGCCTCGCCGGCCTGGGGACGCTCCTCTCGCAGCAGGTTTCGACGCAAGACCTGCAGCAGCAGCTGACCTCGCAGAACAACGGCATCGGCTCGCTGAAGCGCGCGATCGCCGTCTACGAGCAAGCGCTCAAGGGGTCGCTGTCCGCGGGGGAGCGGGTGCAGATCCAGATCAAGCTCTCGAATGCGCGCCACGCGATCACCCAGCTGCGGCGCAACCGCACCGCGACGCTCCAGTCCGGCGCGACGTCGAACATCTCGCTCCTGCTCACGACGCGGCAGCACGCGTTCATCGTGACGCATCACCACGGCAGCAGCCGCGTCGGGCGCCTACTCGGCTCGGCCGGCCACTTCCTCGCGCTCGAGGGGATCATCTTCCTCTACGCGCTGATCGTGGTCGCGCCGCTGCTCGTGATCGGCGGGCTGGCCTGGTGGGTCGTGCGCGAG
>DASSLB010000144.1:0-4487 GCA_035689945.1 Gaiellaceae bacterium
GACGTGTGTCCGAGCTCCCACATCGTGAAGCCGACGGTGTGGCCGTCGATCGCGTGATATGCGTGGTAGGCCTGCTCCGGGGTGAACCCGGCTTCGCGGAGCGTGCGGAGCAGTGCGTCGATGTAACGCAACCGGGCCGCCAGCGCGTCCGGCCCGGAGGCGGGCGCCATCACGAGGCTGCAAGCCCACGGGTGTCGGCGGAGGGCCTCGTGCAGCGAGGCGGCACAGCGGCGTAGCTCCTCCTCCCAGTCGTCTCCCTCCCCCGGCAACTCGACCTGAGCGAGCACACGCGCGACCATCCCGTCGAGGATCGCGTCCTTGTTCGCGACGTGGTTGTAGAGCGACATCGCCTCCACGCCGAGCGTCTGGCCGAGCCGGCGCATCGAGAGAGCTTCCAGCCCGGCGTCGTCGGCGAGCGCGATCGCTGCGTCGAGGATGCGTTCGGGGCGAAGGGGAGCGGGGCGGCGTTTGGCCATGACTTGACAAGCTTACGCTGTATGTGTAACTTACAGCGTATGTCAACTCTCATGCGAGCGATCAGGTACGACCGGTACGGGCCGCCGCCCGACGTCCTGCAAGTCAGAGAGGTGGAAGCGCCGACGCCGCGCGAGGGTGAGGTGGTCGTCCGCGTACGCGCAGCGGGCGCCAACCCGGTCGAGTGGCACCTCGTCCGCGGGGAGCCGTTCCTGATCCGGATGATGAACGGCATCCGCAGGCCGAAGGACGGCGATGTCGGGTTCGACGTCGCCGGTGTCGTCGAGGCGATCGGCGAGGGCGTCACCGACCTCGCGCCCGGGGACGAGGTCTTCGGCCACGGGAACGGCTCGTTCGCGGAGCTCACGCGCGCCAAGGCATCGCGGCTCGCACGAAAGCCGGAGTCGGTGTCCTTCGAGCAGGCGGCCTCTGTTCCTGTCGCGGGCGGGACGGCGCTGCACGCGCTCGTCACGCACGGCCGCCTCGAGGCGGGGGAGCGGGTGCTGATCGTCGGAGCCGGAGGCGGCGTCGGTTCGTTTGCGGTGCAGCTGGCGAAGGCGCTCGGCGCCGAGGTCACGGGTGTGTGCAGCGGCGCGAAGGCCGAGTTTGTCCGCGCGCTCGGCGCCGACCACGTCGTCGACTACACGCGAGAGGACGTGACGACGCAGCCGGAGCGTTACGACCTGATCGTCCAGCTCGCGGGCGAGCAATCGCTCTTCGCGCTCCGTCGTCTGCTCGCCCCGCACGGGAGGCTCGTGCTGGCGGGCGGCGGCGCCGGCCGCGAAGGCACCGGCGGGACGCTGGGGGCGCTGGGCGGGTTCGTGCTCTCGCGGCTGCTCACGCGCTTCACCAACCGGACCGTCAAGATGTTCCTGTCCAACACGAGCCGTGAGCACCTGGAGACGCTCGTCGGTTTCATGGAGCGGGGACAGCTGACTCCGTCCGTCGAGCGCGCATATCCGCTCGAGCGGGCGGCGGACGCGCTGACGGAGATCGAGTCGGGCCATGCGCGCGGCAAGCTCGTCGTCGCTGTCGGCTAGCGCGCTTCTTCCTGGGCAGCGATGTGAGCACCGACATGGGCGCTTCGACGACGGCAGCCTCGACACAGTCGACTGCGCTCGCCCGACCGCGTGCTGGGCCTCCGGTGCCGGCGGTCGCGTGGCCTACCTCGTCAGGACGCACTAGCTGCGCAGCCGGCGCAGGGCCGGACCGAGCGCCTGACCACCGCGCAGGACCGGCTCGAACAGGTCGCCGTGCCGCTGCACCCGCTGCAGCGCCTCACGCCTGCCGAAATCGCGCGGGCGCATTTTCGGGCCGAGCTCTTCCCAGCGAAGCGGCGTGGACACGGGCGCGCCCGGCTTGGGCCGCACTGAGTAGACGGCGGCGATCGTCTTTCCGTGCCCGTTCTGGCGGTGGTCTAGGAGCACGCCGCGGCGCTTCTTCTTCAGCCATTCCGTTGTAACCAGGCCGGGATTGCGAGCCTCGAGGTCGCGAGACACGAGCTCCGCGAACTCGTACGTCTCCGGGTAGGACGAGCGCCGCGTGATCGGCACGAGCACGTGGATGCCGTCGGCGCCACTCGTCTTCGGGTATGAGCGCAGGCTGAGCTCCTCGAGCGCTTCGCGAATGAGGTGTGCGACCCGGATCGCCTGCGCGAAGCCGTCGCGCGACTCGGGCGGATCGAGGTCGAAGACGACGTAATCCGGGCGCTCGGGCTTGTCGACGCGTGAGTACCACGCGTTCATGTCGATGCAATTCATCTGCACCATCCAGACGACCGCGGCCGTCTCGTTGACGAGCGTGAAGTCGACGAGCCGCGACTCGCCCTCGCGCGGCCAGGTTCGGAACTGCCGCGTCGGGATCCACGTGGGCTTGCCCTTCGGCGCCTGCTTGTGAAAGTACGCCTGGTCGTCGATGCCGTGCGGATATCGCTTCAGCGTGAAGGGCCGCTCGCGCAGGTGCGGGACGATCGCGTCCCCGATCTCGACGTAGTACTCCGCGAGGTCGCCCTTCGTCACACCGTCGCGAGGGAAGAGGATGCGCTCGGGATGCGTCAGCCGAACGCTGCGCCGTCCCACCCGGATCGCATCGCTCATCTGCCGATCCTGCCTGAGCAGTCGAGAGCGGACGTACGCTTCATCCCGTGAAGATCACCGAAAGGATCAAGAGCCTGCTCCGACGACAACCGCTCACAGAGGAGGAGCTCGCCGCTCGCGCCGAGGCCAAGAAGGAGCACGATGAGGCAAGACTGGCGGCTCTGCCGGGACGGGGCGGGAACCGTGGAGGCTGGGACGTCGGGAACTAGGAAGGCCCTCCGCGTTGGTCCCTCGTTGGTGAGGAGATCTACTCTTCGCCCGCGATGGTTCGGCTCACCCGCACAGCGGCGGTAATTGGTACCGCGCTCTCGATCGCGGTGGTGTTCGGCTGCGGGGCTGCAGGCGGTGCGTCGGCGACCCAAGCGGTGTCGCCGTGCGGGACTGCGAACGCTCCCGCGTGGTCTCCCGACGGGACGCAGATCGCCTGGTTCGGCTACCGCTGGCCCCGACCGGCCAACGGCCACGCGACCGGCAGCTGGAACATCCTGCGAGCGTTCTGCGCCTCGAATGCCGACGGCAAGCAGGTCCACCAGATCCCGCGCACGGTCTGTGGCGAGCACTGTCCCAACAACCTGGGAGACCCGCCCGGGCAGCTCAACTGGGTGACGCCGAACCTGCTCGTCTACGGCAGCGACGACGGGGTCCACACGATCACGGTCGGCCAGAAGCCCAAGCTCCTCACCAGGAAAGGGCCCGACCCGTACGCGCTCGACGCGAAAGGCGATCGCGTCGCCACCAACGACTTCGCGACGGGCTGTACGTCCTGCCGCGGGCCGGTGAGGATCTTCAGCGTCCCGTCCGGCGCCGTCGTCGGCGTGGTCGGCGGCAAGAAGCTCTTCAATTACCAACCGAGCCTCTCACCGGACGGATCGCAGGTCGTCTTGGCGCGAAGCCCCGCGACCGACTCGGGACGGCCCGGGATCTGGATCGCGAACGCCGACGGCAGCCACCTGCAGCGGCTGGAGCGGCACGGGAGCAATCCGCTCTGGTCGCCCACCGGCAATCAGATCGCCTACCTCGCCCCCAGCGGGACGCAGTTCGCGCTGCGACTCGTCGCTCCGCAGGGCGGCGCGAGCAGGACGCTTCTCCGCAACGACAACACCACCGTTTTCGGCTGGTCGCCGGACGGCCGCTGGATCGCGTTCCCGGACTCGAAGGGACGGCTCGCAATCGTCGACGCCGGGACGGGGAAGGTGCGGAGGCTGCTGCGCAATCCGTCGAGTGTCGCCTGGTCGCCGAACTCGCAGGAGTTGCTGGCGCTGGCGCGACCCCCGGCCCACTCGTCCTGTCCCAGTGCCCTGTGGCGCGTCCCGGTCGACGGCGCGAAGCCGCGCCTCGTTCACAGCTGCTGACACGCTGTCCCCGAGACGGGCCCTCAGGTGTATGAGACGATCCGCCTGATTGCGAGCCTGCCTGACGGAGGGCTCGACGCCGTTGTGGAAGCTCGCTTCGCGAAGAGAGCGTCGCTGCCGAACGTGCTGTGGCGTTGCAGATCTTGAGCGTGGCCGCGACGTCATCAGTACTTGGAAGCACACCTCGCCGGCCGCTCTTGCCCCGAGCGGTGGCCTCCATTACCGGTCCGGGAGTCGGAGGCTTGCGTCCGAGGGGGTTGAACGAGGGTCGCTCTCTGGCGGCCGGTTGCGTGTGCGCACGACCCAGGTGGCGGCGCGAACCAGCCACGCATGCGTTGGTCGGAGTCGGAAAAGCGTGACGAGGGTTGCGAGGGCGGCGGGGCCGGCGATGAGGCCGGCCCACCACTCGACGGTCTTGGCGAAACCGAAGCCGAACTCGAGCGAGACGGCAAGGAGGATCGCCAGCACTGCGAGGCTCTCCTCGTTGAGCAACTCCTCGGAATCGGTGCGCTTGTCGAGTTCGTTCATGCGGGTTGGAGGGTGCCGGCGAAGACCTGCCAGGCGA
>DASSLB010000145.1:0-7620 GCA_035689945.1 Gaiellaceae bacterium
GATCGAGAGCACCGGCGCATCGCCCATCTCGAGATCGGGCGACGCGGCGAACAGCATCCGGGTGTACGGGTGCCCCGGCGAGTGGTAGAGGACGTCGAGCGGTCCGCGCTCGACGATCTCGCCCGCGTACATCACGGCGCAACGGTTGCAGAGCTGGGCCACCACGGGCAGGTCGTGCGTGACGAGCACGAGCGCGAGGCCGAAGTCGCTGCAGAGCGCGTCGAGCAGCTCGAGGATCTGGGCCTGCACCATCACGTCGAGCGCAGTTGTGGGCTCGTCGGCGATCAGCACCCGCGGATTGCACGAGAGTGCCATCGCGATCGCCGCCCGCTGCCGCATCCCTCCCGACAGCTCGTGGGGATACCGGCTCGCCCGGCCGGCAGGAATGCCGACCGACTCGAGCAGCTCCCCGGTGCGCGTGCGCGCGACCGCTCCCGTCCCGCGATCGTGGATTTCCAAGCTCTCGACGATCTGCTGGCCGATTGTGCGCACCGGATTCAGGGCGTTCATCGCGCCCTGGAAGACGATCGCCACGTCGACCCAGCGGTGCGGCCGCATTGCCGCCTCGCCGCCAGCGAGGATGTCCTCGCCGTCGATCAGGACGCGGCCCGCGACGCTCGCGCTCGGCGGCAGCAGGCCCATGATCGCGAGCGCCGTCGTCGTCTTGCCGCAGCCCGACTCCCCGACCAGCCCCATTCGCTCGCCGGGCTCGAGCGCGAAGCTGACGCCCTGCACCGCGTGCAGTTCGCTGCCGCCCTCGAGGTCGAACCAGACGTGGAGATCCTCGACCTCCAGCAGCGGCGTGGTCACACCGCGTCCTCTCCACGGCCGACGAGCGGCCGCAGCCTGAACGTCCGGGCTCCCAGGTGCGCGACCTTCAGGCGTGGGTTGAGCGCGTCTTCGAGCGCGCCGCCGACGAGGCTGCAGCCGAGGATGATCAGCGTGACGAGCGCTCCGGGCCAGACGATCGCCCACCATGCGCCTGACGAGATCGCGGCTCGCTGGAACGCGTTCTCGATCACCCTCCCCAGTGAGGTGGTGCTCGGATCGCCGAGGCCGAGGAACGAAAGCGCCGTCTCGTCGAAGATCGCGACCGCCACGGTGAGCACGGTGTTCGCGATCAGGAGCGGCGCCACTTGCGGTAGGACGTGCTTGAGCACGATCCGTGTGTGGCCGGCGCCGAGTGCGCGGGCCCGCTTCACGTAGACCCGCTCGCGCACGCTCTTCACCTGGGCCCGGATCACGCGCGCCGTCGACGTCCAGAGCAGGATCCCGATCACGATGATGATGTGAAAGAGGCTCGGTCCCCAGATCGCCGCGACGACAATCATCAGCGGCACGTCGGGGATGACCAGAAAGTAGTCGGTGATGCGCATCAGCACGGTGTCGACCCAGCCGCCGAAGTAACCCGCGAGCACGCCGATCGTGCCGCCGATCGCCATCGAGACGAATGTCGCCGCGAAGCCCACGACGAGCGAGACGCGCGCGCCCCACATCAGCAGCGTGACCATGTCGATCCCGCCGTCGTCCAGGCCGAGCGGATGGCTCCACGACGGGCGGCCGAAGACCGGCCCGACCTGTTCGTGCAGCCCGTACGGCGCGATCACCGGCGCGAGGATCGCCCCGAGCGCGACGAGCACGAGGATCGTCGTGCCGATCACCGCCGCCGGCCGGTGTCGCAGCGTGTGCAGGACGAACCCGCGGCGATTCGTCCCGCCTTCGGGCGGCGCCTCGATCAGCAGCGACGCTTCGCTCACGCCGTGATCCTCGGATCGAGCTTGAAGTAGAGGAGGTCAGCGATCAGGTTGCAGATCACAACCGAGATCGTGAGGAGCAGGAATGCACCCTGCAGCATCGGGTAGTCGCGCTGGAGCACGGCCTCAAAAACGCCGCGTCCAATGCCCGGCCAGGAGAACACCGTCTCGATCAGGATCGCGCCGGCGACGATGTAGCCAAGGGACAGCGCGACGAGGGTCGTGATCGGCAGCATCGCGTTCCGCAGCGCGTGCTTGCGCACGATCGCCCACGGCTTCAGGCCCTTCGCGCGCGCTGTCAGGATGTAGTCCTCGCCGAGCGTCTCGAGCATCGCCGAGCGCACGATCAGCGTGTACTCGCCGTAGAGCGTGAGCCCGAGCGTCAGCGCCGGCAGGACGATGTGCGACGCGAGATCCCTGAGGTGCTGCCAGAAGCCCGGGTTGAGCAGGAACTCGTTCGTCATCCCACCGGTGGGCAGCACGCCGGCGAAGGCGATGATCAGCATCAGGCCAAGCCATTGCGTCGGCATCGCGTAGAAGCCGAGCGCGCTCGACACGGTCGCAGCCTCGGTCGGGGTGCCCCGTCGCCACGCTGCGATTACCCCCGTCAGCGTGCCGATGAGGATCGAGAACAGCGTGCCGATCGCGACCATTGGCAGCGTGTTGATCAGTTCGATGCGCAGGTTCTTCGAGACGGGCTGCTCGTTCTCGAACGAGACGCCGAGGTTCCCGTGCACGAGTTGCTTCAGGTAGATGAGGTACTGCTCGCCCTTGGATTTGTCGAGCCCGAACTGCTTCTTGAGTGCGTTCCGTAGCTCTGGTGTCGCGTGCGGGACCCGTGCGAGGTTCGTGACGGCGGTACCGGGTGCGAGCCGGAAGAGGGCGAAGTTGATCGTCACCGCCACGAAGACGGTGACGATCGCGAACACAACCCGCTTCAGGACATAGTCGGCCCCTCGCACGAGGAGTCTCTACTTCTGGTGTACGTGGGTCAGAACGGAGATGTTCAGCTCATTGAAGGGGCCTTGCGGGGTGTTCTTGAAGCCGACCCAGTTCTTCGAGACGGCGCTGACCTGGTCGTCGTTCGCCAGCCAGAGGTACGGCCGGTGCTTGTACAGGTACGCCTGCATCTGCCAGACGATCGCGCGGCGCTTGGCCGGTGTGGGCGCCAGCTGCTGCTCCGAGTACATCTTGTCGTAGGTCTTGTCGCAGAAGGCGGAGTCGCTCCAGCCGCCCCACTGGGCGCACGTGACGACGGAGAGCATGAAGTCGGGGTCGATCAGCGCCGTCCAGTCCCACATCGCGAGGTCGAAGCCCTGGTACGTGTAGTTCGATCCCGCCATCTTGTTGAAGGCCGCGGTTGAGTCGAGCGCGTTCTCCCTCAGTTGCACGCCGATCTTCGTGAAATCGGCCTGGATGATCTGGAAGGTGCGCGGAAGGCTCTGGACGTCGGTCGGGATGATCACGTCGTAGGACATCTTCTTGCCGTTGGCGACGCGGATCCCGCCCGGGCCCTTCTTGTAGCCGAGGCCGTCGAGGATCTTGTTCGCGAGCTTCAGGTCGAAGCTCGGCGTCTTGAGGCTCGTGTTGTGCCAGCCGACGCCGGCGGGCGCTGGGATGATCGTGCTCGGCAGCTGCGCGGCGCCGAGGTAGACGACGCTGATGATCTTCTTCCGGTCGATCGCGTGGTCGAACGCCTCCTTGACCTTGAGGTTGAGGAGCTCGCGGTGGTGCTTCTTCTTCGGGTTCGAGTTGATGATGAAGTCGGTCTGGTCGAGCCCCTTCACGTCGTCGACGACGAATCCGGCGTTGCGCAGCGTCTTGATCGTCGTGGCGGGCACGCTCTCGACTGCGTCGAGGTCGTGTGCCTTCAGCGCGGTGATCATGGCGTCGTCGTTCGAGTACTGCTGCAGCCCGAACACATCGATCTTCGGCTTCGTGCCCCAGTAGGAGTCGTTGCGCTGGAACAGGGCAACGTCGTTCATCTTGAACTTGACGAGGTTGAAGGGTCCCGAGCTGACGATCGGTGCGTTGTTCGGGAAGGTCTTCAGGCCCGCGCCCTTCTTGCCGAGGTGCTGTGACCAGATGTGCTGCGGCAGGATGAAGAACTGCTGGAACTGGCCGAGCACGTAGGTCGGGTTCGGCCGCTGCGCGTAGTTGACGACGAGGGTCGTGGCGTTCGGGGCCTTCGCGTTCTTGATGTGCGAGACCAGGCCGGCGACGTTCGCCGTCGCGCCGCTCTTGTACTTGAGCTCGGTGTTGATGGTCCATGCCGCGTCGGCTGCGGTGAGCGGCTTTCCGTCGCTCCACTTGGCGTGTGCGCGTGTCTTGAACGTCCACGTCTTGCCGTCCTTCGAGGCCTTCCACGAGGTCGCGAAGAACGGGGCGTAATGGAGGTTCGCGTCGTACTGGACGAGGATGGGATAGGTGTACTCGAACGCGCTATAGGCGTCCTGGTTGAAGGCGACGAACGGGTTGAGCGAGTCGATGCCCGAGGCCGTGCCGAGGCGGAACGTGCCTCCGCTCTTCGAGCTCGATCCGGAGCCGGTTGCGGTCGTCGCGAAGATCAGGGCGGCGATCGCCAGAGGCAGCGCCGCAAGCCACTTCTTTCTCATTTCTAGCCCTCCCTCAGCCTTCGAACGGTGACTCCTCCACTGTCAAGGTCCGTTCGTCCGCGTCGAGCGTATAACGGACCCCCAGCGGAATGGAAGCCATGTGCTTGCCGTGGCCGAGCGGCAGCCTGTAGAGCACGGGTACGCCGAGCGGTTGCAGGTGCTTGTCGAGCACGTCCTCGATTGACCTGGTGGCGCGCCAGTTGGATACGTCGCGCGGCAGATCGCCGTAGTCGCACTTCCACATTTCGCCGACCACAACGCCCGCGAGGTTGTCGAGCTTGCCGGCGTGACGAAGCTGGGTCAGCTGGCCGTCGACGTAGTACGGCGGAGCATGCGTGTCCTCGAAGAAGAGGATCGTGCCGTCGGTATCGAGCTCCCACGGCGTGCCTAGTGTCTGCAGCAGGAGCCAGAGGCAGCCGCCGACGAGCGGTGCCGTCACCCGGCCGGGCACGATCGCACGCACGTAGGGGTCGTCGGGATCGGGAGGGACCGGGCCCATGACGTCGCCGCCGAGGACACGAAGTTCGCGCTCGAGCGTGAATTTGCTCGTCTCCGGATCGCCGACGCCCATCAGCCCGTAGCCGTAGAAGGTCGGGAAGCCGGCGCGCTGGCGGATCGGAACGTGCAGCGACGTGATGTCGGAGTAGCCGACGAACGGCTTCGGGTTCTGCGCGATCAGGTCGAAGTCGAGGAAGGGGATCACCTCGCTCGAGCCGAATCCGCCCTGGAGCGTCTGGACGACGTCCACCTCCGGGTCGGCGAAGAGCGCGTGCAGGTCGTCGGCGCGGCCTTTCGGGTCGCCTGCGACATAGTCGTCGCGCGCGTAGACGCCCGGCGCGAGCTTGACCCGCTAGCCGCGGCTCTCCCACCACTCGACGCCTCGCTCGACTTCCGAGCGCATGTCGTAGGAGCTGGCGAACGCGCCGACGCCGATCGTGCCGCCTTCCGGAAGAGGTTTCATCGGCGCTTTCTACACCGTTGCGAGGCCGCGGAGGGTCTCGACGACGAGCGGCCCGATCGTCTCGAGGTCGTAGCCTCCCTCCTGGACGACGACAATCGGGAGGCCCAGCTCGGCGATGATCCGCCCTGCCTCGCGGTAGCCCGCGGCGGTCACCTTGAGTGGGCTCTCGGGGTCGCCCGCCGCGGCATCGACGCCGAGCGCGACGACGAGCGCCCGCGCGTCCGCGGCGAACTCCACGGCGCGGCTAATCGCAGCGAGCCAGCCGAGGTCGCGGGTACCGGGCGTGAGGGGGAGGTTGAGGTTCGCGTCGTTGCTCTCCTCCGCGAATCCGAGGAAATGCGGGAACCAGCCGGTGCCGGGGTCGACGTGCACCGAGGCCGTCAGGACGTCGCTGTTCCCGAGAAACAGCGCCTGTGTCCCGTTCCCATGGTGGGCGTCGATATCGATGACGCCTATCGGCCCTCCGACTCGGGCCAGCAGGGCGGCCGCGGCGATCGCCGTGTTGTTCAGGTAGCACGAGCCGCCGTAGAGCGAGCGCGTGGCGTGATGGCCGGGAGGCCGGCAGCAGGCATAGGCGAGCGGCTCGCCGCCGGCGACGAGGTCGACGGCCGTCAGCGCGGCGTCGACCGCCGCCCGCGCGGCCTCCCAGGTGCCGGGTCCTATCAGCGTCATCGTGTCGTAGGCGAAGAGGCCCGGACGTGCCCACACCGCGGTGGGAGTCGCGGGCTTTTGGCCGCTCGTCAGCTCTTCCCGGGCGAAGACATAGGGAACGACGCGATCGGTGGGAAGCGGCGCGGTCGTCCACTCGTCCCAGGCCGTGCGCAGGAACTCGACGAGAGCCGGATCGTGGACGGCCAGCAAAGCCGAGTCGTCGTGAGCCTGTGCGGCGACCTCGTGCGCGCCGGCGGAAAGAAGCTCGCCACGAATCGCAACCAGCCGGGCCGGCACCTCTGTCGCCGGCGTCAGCGTTCCCACCCAGACCTCTGCTTCAGGCTCGTGGCGGAGGCACTCGTCGCTCCAGACGAACGGCAGCATTAGGGTCGCACCATGTCACGGCCGCGCCAGGACGGCATCGTCATCGGCACGCTCGACCCCGGTCCGCGGAACTCGATCGCCGACGTCGGCGTCACGGTGGGGCACGTCACGGTCGAGCGAACCGGCGTGACCGCGGTCGTTCCGTCGTCGCTGCCGCTGCCGGCGGGCACCGCCGTTCTTAACGGCGCCGGCGAGCTGACCGGCTCGCTCGAGATCCGGGAATGGGGGCGGATCGACACGCCTGTCTACCTCACGGCGACCATGGCCGTCGGACGGGTGTACGACGGCGCGATCTCAGTCGCGATGGCGGCGGATCCGCGGGTCGGCGTCGACGACGTCGTGATCCCGGTGGTGGGGGAGTGCGACGACAGCTGGCTCTCGGATCCGCGGGTGCCGCACGTGCAGGCGGCCGACGTCGCCCGCGCGGTGGCCGACGCGTCGCTCGACTTCGAGCAGGGAGCGGTCGGCGCGGGCGCCGGGATGAGCTGCTTCGACTGGAAGGGCGGGATCGGCTCGTCTAGTCGCCGCGCCGGCGAGCACACCGTCGGCGTCCTCCTCCTGACGAACTTCGGCTCGAGCGAGCAGCTGCGCATCGACGGCGTCCCGGTCGGGCAGCGGCTCGACGAGAAGCCGGATGAGGCGCCTGACCCTGGCGGCAGCTGCATCGCGGTCGTCGCCACCGACGCGCCGCTGACGCCGCCACAGCTCGAGCGGCTCGCGCGGCGCGCCGGTCTAGGTCTCGGGCGCGCGGGATCCATCGCGCATCACGGGAGCGGCGAGATCTTTGTCGCGTTCGCGACGGCGCCCGAGCGCTCGTTCCCGGACCGCGAGCTCAATCCGCTCTTCCAGGCCGCCGTCGACGCCACGGAGGAGGCGGTGCTCTGCTCGCTCTGGGCAGCAGTCGACACGACCGGACGCGAGGGTCGGCTCGTGCGCGCGCTTCCGCGGGAGAAGGTTCTCGAGCTCTACCGCGGCCGCGGCCGGTAGCCGCCGTACAGCGGCAGGTCGAGCCCGGGCCCGACGCGGTCCATCTCCTCCCAGAGCCGGTTGATCCCGAAGCTGCCGCGCTCGCGCACGCGCTCGACTTGGTCGAGGTCGAGTACGGCGGTGACGACCTCCTCGCCGACGCCGGCTTCGTAGCGCACTGCGCCTTCGGGATCGATCACGAGGCTTCGGCCGTTCCCGACCGGGGCGGCGGCGTTGACGTTCACGACCGCGACCTGGTTGACGATCGCGTTCGCGCGTGCGATCACGG
>DASSLB010000146.1:0-7025 GCA_035689945.1 Gaiellaceae bacterium
GAACTCGGTGATTCCCACGAGCAGGGCGGTGATCGCGAGCCCGATCAGCGCCGAGCCGTAGAGGTTGCCGAACGAGAAGTTCCCGCTCGTGTCGAACGCCTGCGTGACCGGGATGAAGATCACCGCGGAGATGACGGTCGCCACGATGACCGCCCGGTAGAGCGCGTTCATGATGTTGCCGCCGGGGCGGACGCGCGCGAACTGGACGCCGATGATCGAAGCGATGATCGAGACGCCGCCGATGCACAGCGGGTAGAGCCAGAGGCGCGTTCCGGTCGCAGCCGCGGCGCCGGTGACGCCGAGCAGCATCACGGCGACGGCGGTCACGGCATACGTCTCGAACAGGTCGGCAGCCATGCCGGCGCAGTCGCCGACGTTGTCGCCGACGCTGTCCGCGATCTCGGCCGGGTTGCGTGGGTCGTCCTCCGGGATCCCGGCCTCGATCTTGCCGACGAGGTCGGCGCCGACGTCGGCGGCCTTCGTGTAGATGCCGCCGCCAAGCCGGGCGAAGACGGAGATGAGCGAGCCGCCGAAGGCAAGACCCACGAGATGATCGATCGCCCTGTGGGGGCTGACGTTGATCCCTGCGGTGAGGATCCAGTAGTAGCCCGCGACGCCGAACAGGCCGAGCCCGACGACGAGGAGACCTGTGACCGAGCCGGCGCGGAAGGCGACGTTCAGGGCCGGGGGCAGCCCGTGGCGCGCTGCTTCCGCCGTCCGTACGTTCGAGCGCACGGCGACGTTCATCCCGATGAAGCCGGCTGCGGCCGACAGGGCCGCGCCGATCAGGAAGCCGATCGCGGCACCCCAGCCGAGCTTGTTGTAGAAGCCGAGCAGGAGGAACGGCGCGATCGCGACGACGGCGACCGTCATGTACTGGCGGCGCAGGTAGGCGGCTGCGCCCTCCTGCACGGCGCGCGCGATCTCCTGCATCCGCTCGGTGCCTGCGGGCTGCCGCAGGAGCCAGACGGTGAGGCCGAGACCGTAGACGACAGCAGCGCCGGCGCAGAGCAGCGCGAACAGCACGGCGTGATGCATGAACCAACTCATCGAGTGAGATCTCCCTCCAGGGCGTTACAAAATCAACGCCGAGAAGCCCCGGCGCGGCCTGGTTTGTACCACACGGGCCGGATCGGCCGTGTCACGAAGTGGGCGTACGGAGGTGCCAGCGGACCTGCTCTTCGAAGATCTCGCGGTCCGACGCACCCTCCTCGTGGCGGGCGATCTGGCGCTCGGCGGCGTTCCGTTCGGAGATCGCCAGCCACTCCGCTGCGCCGAGCTCCTCCGCGACGGGGCGCACCCACTCGGCAAGCTGCTCGAGCCGGGCACGAGCGGGGATGGTCTCGCCGCGCTCGAAGTCGATGAGCTCGCCGGAGAGCCCGTGCCGGATCGCCCGCCAGAAGTTCTCCTCGACCAGGCGGTGCGGCAGGTTCGGCAGCGGCTCGCCCTCGTCCAGCGCTCGCGCGATCCGCGCGGTCAACGCGTAACAGAGGGCGGCGAGCGCCCGCGACTCCGCGAGGTCCGGCTGCGCGTCGCAGATCCTGATCTCGACGGTCGGGAAGGCGAGGTGCGGCCGCACGCTCCACCAGATCTGCGTGTGCTCGGTGATCGAGCCCGTCTCGTACAGGAAGCGGACGTACGTCTCCCATTCCTCCCAGCTGGAGAGCGCGTCCGGGATGCCACAGCGCGGGAACATCCGCGTGAAGATCTGCGTCCGCGCCGAGTGGAGGTACGTGAAGGCGCCTTCCACGAACGGCGAGCTCGACGAGAGCGCGAGCAGCTCGGGCAGATAGTTTCGGAGGGCCGAGCAAACCCGAATCGCGCGGTCGGGGCCGTTGATCCCGACGTGGACGTGGATGCCGAACGAGTTGTTGCGCCAGACGACGTAGCGGAGGATCTCGTCGTTGCGGCGGTAGTGCGGCGTGTCGATGATCCGCTGCTCCTGCCACGGGCTCCAGGGGTGGGTGCCGGTGGCGGAGAGCCCGATGCCGCGCGGGTCGGCGAGGGCGCGGAGCTGCTGCCGCCGCTCGCCGAGAAGCGCTGCGGCCTCGGCGAACGAGTCGCAGCGACCGGTGCGCACCTCGACCTCGGAGGCGATCAGCTCACCGACGAGATGCGGCTCGAGTTCAGTCCCTTTCGCCGCCTCCTGCAGCTCCTCGAAGCGGTTGACAAGGTCGAGCGTCTCGGGGTCGAGAAGCGCGAACTCCTCTTCGACGGCGACCGTGAAATCGGGCACGGACTCGAACTCCGCGCGTGAGCGCGCGAGCATCTCCTCGTAGCCGAGCCGCTGCTCCTCGCCCACGCGGCAAGCCTACTTGCGGTCTTGAAGCGACCGAAACGGACACGGCGCGGCGAACAAACAGGGCCGTCGGCATGCCGACGGCACGTTGCGTGAGTGTCACGAGAGCAATCGTGCTAAGCGCGCGCGGCGCGTGGTACCGCCGGCAACTCGCGATCAAGCGCGCGCACCTGGGGGAGGAGCGCGAGGGCCGGGCCGACCGGGAGCCAGAGCGTGAACGCGCGGTAGACCAGTGTGGCGAGAAGGGCCGGCGCAACCCCTATCCCGACGGAGTTGAGCGCGAACGTGAGCCCTGCTTCCACGCCGCCCGAACCTCCGGCCGGAAGCGGGAGCGCCGTGATCACGAAGCCCGTGGCATATGCGAGCACGAGCGGCGCGGGATGCGGATGAACGCCGAACGCTCGCAACGCGGCATACAGGATGAGGACGTCTCCCGCCCAGTAGAGGGGGAAGCCGAGGAGTGCAGCCGGGTGCGCGAGCGGCCTGCGGAGCAAGCGGCGCACGATGACGACGCCGCCGACCGAGTTTGCGAGGATCGCGCGACCGGCGTGCTTGAGCGAGCGCACCCACGTGCTAGGCCTCCGGTAGAGCTCGACCTCGCCCGGCGGCAGCGACGTGAGCCGGTCGCTCCGCCGTGGGGAGCTGACCCAAGCCGCGGCGAGGACGCAGGCCGGAACCGCGACGATCCACGCGATCTCCATCGCGAACGGGGCACGCCACGGGCCGGCGAGGGTCACCGCCGCGGCAAGGCACGCGAGGATCGCGAGCACGAACCACTGCAACGTGCTGACGGCGAGCACGCGCCGTATCGCGCTTCGGCGTGGCTCGCCGGCACGATGCAGCGCCCAGTAGTCGATGCCGAGGGTGCCGGCCGAGGAGCCTATGAGCACCGCACCGAAGCCGATCACCACGATCCGAAGCGTCATCCACACACCGAGAGCTGGGCCGCCGTCGAAGCGAGCGACGTCCCGGTAGGCGGCGACGTACCCGGCGTACGCAAGCAACGCCCCGACGAGACAAACCGGGAACCACGAGTGATCGCCGCGGCCGAGCGCGCGCACCATGTGGTGGAGGCTCGTGACCTGGCCGATTCCCAAGACCGCCGCGACGGCTAGAGCGAGGGCCGCGAGGCCGGTGAAGACCGCCTTCCTCCGGTCGACGCCGAAGATCTCGTTGTTGCGCTCGGTCATCTACGCGAGCAACCGTGCTGCGACGACGCGCCAGCTCCAGTGGTCCGCAACGGCCTGACGCGCCGCGAGGCCAAGCGCCCGCCGACGGTCTTCAGGGAGCGCAAGGATCGCAGCGAGCCGCTCCCGCAGGGCCGCGCTGTCGCCGACAGGGAACGAGAGGAGCGCCGCTGCTTCCGGCCCAACCTCCTGGCCGAGGCCGGCGGCGACTTCCGCGAGGCCCGAATGTGCGGAGACGACCGGCAGGACGCCGGACGCCGCGGCCTCGGCCGCGACCATGCCGAACGCCTCCGGGAAGATCGACGGCACGACGGCCACGTCGCAGAGCGGCAGCAGGTGCCGCAGGTGTCGGTGCTCGAGCGGGCCGGTGAAGAGTGTTCCCGGCGGAGCGAGCGCCTCGAGCCGTTCGCGGTAGTCACCGAAGCCGACGACGACAGTGCGTGCGTCGAGGCCGGTGAGCGCCTCGAACAGGACGTGGACGCCCTTGTTCTCGAGCAGCTTCCCGAAATAGAGGACGGTCGGCCTCTCCTCCGCGAAGAACGGCTCGAAGCGCTCGGCGTTTCCTTCGTCGGGAAGGCGCTCGTCGCGGTTCTCCGGGTTCGGAGGATCGGCGCGCGATTCCTCGAGCAGGGCGACGAGCGCCTCCTCGCGCGGCTCCGGCCGGAACTCCTCGACATCGACGCCCGGTGGCACGATCTCGACGCGGTCGACGTGGCCGGCGACCTCCTCGAGCACCGCACGGATGTGCTCCGAGCCGGCGTAGACGACCTCGGCTCCCGCGAGCGTCTCGGCTCCCCATCGCGCGAGGTCGGAACGGCCGCGCATCGCATACTCGAGCTCCGAGCCGTGCGCCTTGACGCGGTAGCGCAGACCGCTCGCCGCACCGACCGGCGCGCCCAGCACGACATGGTTCGCGAACACGAGATCCGCAGGTGCGAGCTCACGCAAGACCGCCGCGTTCGCGGCGACGAACGCGCTCTGCTCCTCCGGCGACATGTCGACGAGGAGCCGCGCCTCGAGCCCTTCGTACCGGTCGAGGACGAACACGGGAAGCAGGCGTCCGGGCAGATCGGGGACGACGACGCGCGCGCCGCCGAGGTCGTAGCGCTCCGGGTGCCGCTCCTGGCAAACGACCGTGACGTCGTGTCCCGCGCGGCCCCATTCGCGCGCGAGCGCACGTGTGTAGACGTTCGAGCCGGTTCCTCCGAGGAGGTAGCCGTGCCACAGAAGCACCCTCACGGTGCGGACGCTACGTCAGATGGAAATACAAGGCGTAGAGGAGCTCGACGGCGGGGTTCGACGTGTGGACCGTCACGTCCGCCGGCGTCTCGAGCAGTGCCTCCGAGTAGTTGAAGATGATCTTCACTCCCGCCGCGACGAGATCGTCGGCGGCGCGCTGAGCCCCTTCGGCCGGCACGGCGAGCACTCCGACCACGACGTTGTGCTCGCGCACGAGCTGCGGAAGTTGCGTGTACGACTCGACCGAGACGCGCCCGATCGGCTGTCCGACCTTCGACGCGTCGGTGTCGACGACCGCGGCGATGTTGATCCCGTGCTCCGCGAAGATCGAGGACGAGGCGATCGCCTGCCCGAGGCGACCGGCGCCCACGAGCGCGACGTTGTGCTGCCCCTGGGTACGGAGGATCTTGCGGATCGCGTCGAGCAGGAGCTCGATCGAGTAGCCGACCCCGCGCTTGCCGAACTTGCCGAAGTTCGACAGGTCGCGGCGGATCTGCGTCGCGTTGATGTTCGTGTATTCGGCGATCTCCTGGGAGGAGATCCTCGTCTTCCCCATCTTCCGCGCCTGCGTCAGCACCTGGAGGTACCGGGACAGGCGGGCGGCGACGCCGACATTCAAGCGCTCGGCCACACGACCCCCCTTCTTCTGGCTCTACTTCGTGACAGCGTTCTCTGTTCTAGCAGTCGCTCGGGGCGCTCGCTTGTGCAACCGCCCTGCGCAGCGCATCCGGGTGCACGTAGTACGTGAAGCGCCGCCGTCCGTCGATCTCCACGACCGGGATCCACTCCCGGAACTCCGCCCCGAGCTCGGGGTCGCCGTCGATCGCGACCTCGCGCAACTCGAAGCCGAGCTCGTCGCGCGCAGCGCCCACCACCCGCCGGGCCGCCTCGCACAGGTGGCAGCCCGACGCGGTGTAGAGGACGACCTCGGCTACGGGTAGATACCCCGTGTGACGGTGGCCTCGGCGACGCGCTGCACCGCAAGCCCGTAGGCGGCGACGCGCATCGGGAGCTTGCGGCCCTGCGCCGTCTCCCAGGTCTCGTCGAAGGCGCGGCTCATGATGTCGTTGAGCTTCGCGTTCACCTCGACCTCCTTCCAGAAGTACTCCTGGAGGCCCTGCACCCACTCGAAGTAGGAGACGACGACGCCGCCCGCGTTGGCGAGCACGTCGGGGAGGATGAGGATGCCGCGGTCCTCGAGGATCGCGTCGGCCGCCGGCGTGACCGGCCCGTTCGCGCCCTCGCAGATGATCGCAGCCTTGACCTTGTCGGCGTTCTCGGAGGTGATGACCTGCTCGAGCGCGCACGGCGCGAGGATGTCGCAGTCGAGGAGGACGAGCTCCTCGTTCGTGATCGCCTCCGCGTCCTTCAGCCCCGCGAGCGTCCGGTGCTCGGCCTTGTGCGCCACCGCGGCGGGGACGTCGACCCCCTTCGGGTTGTAGAGCGCGGTGGTCGAGTCGGAGATCGCCACCACGATCGCGCCTTCCTGGTGGAGGAAGTTCGCGAGGTAGCTGCCGACGTTCCCGAAGCCCTGGACGACGACCTTCATGCCCGCGATGCGCTTGTCGAGCTTCGCGACCGCATCGCGGATGCAGTAGAGCGAACCGCGCGAGGTGGCCTCCACACGCCCGAGCGAGCCGCCGATCGTGAGCGGCTTGCCGGTCACGACGCCGAGCACCGAGTGGCCCTTGTTCATCGAAAAGGTGTCGAAGATCCAAGCCATCGTCGAGCCGTCGGTGCCGACGTCCGGCGCAGGGATGTCCTTTTCCGGCCCGATCTCGTTGATGATCTCGCTCGTGTAGCGGCGGGTCATCCGCTCGAGCTCGCCGCGCGACATCTTCTTCGGGTCGCAGACCACGCCGCCCTTTGCGCCGCCGAACGGGATCCCCATCAGCGCGCACTTCCACGTCATCCACATCGCGAGCGCCTTGACCTCGTCGACGGTGACGTCCGGGTGGTAGCGGATGCCTCCCTTCGACGGGCCGCGCGCGATGTTGTGGGTGACGCGGTAGCCCTTGAAGGCCTGCGTCGTCCCGTCGTCCATGCTCACCGGGATCGAGACCTCGATCGCTTTCTTGCACTCGCCGAGCACGGCGATGAGGTTCGGATCGATCTCGAAGGTCTCGCCGACGCGGCGCAGCTGCTCGCGCGCCAGCTCGAACGGGTTCTCGCGCAGGTGGGACGTCGTTACGACTGCGGACACTCTGTTGCTCCTTTGTCGCTGCAAACGGGGAAGAAAATCTGACGCCGCGGCGAGCTTAGCGCGATGCGTAGGCGTCGAGTGCGAGGTACCTCGGGTA
>DASSLB010000147.1:0-2717 GCA_035689945.1 Gaiellaceae bacterium
TCGCCTTCGCGCCGGCCTCGGTATGCGGGAGGTCGTTCTGCTTCAGCCAGGCCGCGCGATGGACCAGGAGCCGCGCCGCTTCGAGTTCCACGGACATTTCCGCGAGCTTGTGCTGGATTGCCTGGAACTCACCGATCGGACGGCCGAACGCGCGACGCTCCTTCGCGTACCCGAGCGCGACCTCGTACGCCGCCTGCGCGATGCCGACTGCCTGCGCGGCGATCCCGATCCTGCCGCCGTCGAGCGTCGCCATCGCGACGTGAAACCCCTTCCCCTCCTCGTGGAGCAGCCGGTCGCCGTCTACCAGCCCGTCGACCGCGATCGAGTTGGTCGTGGACGAGTTGAGGCCGAGCTTCTCCTCCCGCCCGGTGACCCGGACGTGCTCGGCGTCGAGGACGAATGCGGAGATGCCTCCCGCACCGGGCGTGTTGGGGTCGGTGCGGGCGAAGAGGAGGAACGTGCCCGCGTACTCCGCCGTCGAGATGAACTGCTTCGCGCCGGAGATCCGCCAGCTGTCGCCTTCCCGCGTCGCGGAGGTACGGAGCGCACCGGCGTCGGAACCCGCCTCCGCTTCGGTGAGCGCGAACGCGCCGATCGCCTCGCCGCGCGCGAGCGGTGGCACGAACCGTGCGCGCTGCTCGTCCGTTCCGAAACGGAGCAGCGGCAGCGTCACCGCGCTCGTGTGCACGGCCACCGTGACGCCGACTCCTGCATCGCCGCGCGACAGCTCCTCGATCACGAGCATGTAGGAGAGAAAGTCGGCTCCCGCGCCGCCGTACTCCTCCGGAATGCAGACGCCCATCAGCCCGAGCTCCGCGAGCTTCGAGTAGAGCTCGCGTGGGAAGTGGTGCTCGCGATCCCACTCCGCGGCGTGCGGCTCGACCTCGACCCGCACGAAGTCGCGGGTCAGCGCCTGGATTTCCTTCTGCTCGGGCGAGAGCTCGAAATCCATCACTCGTAAGCGTAGAAACCGCGGCCGGACTTGCGGCCGAGGCGACCCGCGGCGACGTGCTCGCGCAGGAGCGGGCAGGGCGCGTACTTCGGGTCGCCGAGCCCTTCGCAAAGCACCTCCATGATCGCGACGCACGTGTCGAGCCCGATCAGGTCGGCGAGCGCGAGCGGCCCGATCGGGTGCGCGAAGCCGAGCTTCGCGATCGTGTCGATCGCATCCGGCTCGGCGACGCCGTCGTGCAGGGCCCAGACCGCCTCGTTGATGAACGGCATCAGGATCCGGTTGGAGACGAAACCGGGAAAGTCGTTGGCCACCGCCGGGGTCTTCCCGAGCGCCTCCGCCAATGCCGTGATCGCCGCCGCGGTCTCGTCGGAGGTCTCGCGGCCCCGCACGACCTCGACGAGCTTCAGCACCGGTACCGGGTTGAAGAAGTGCATGCCGATCACGCGGTCGGACCGGTCGGTCACCGAGGCGAGCCGGGTGATCGGGATGGAGGACGTGTTCGAGGCAAGGACCGCCCCTTCGGGCAGCGTCTTGTCCGCCGTGCGGAACACCTCCGCCTTGGTCTCGAAATCTTCGACGACCGCCTCGATCATCAGCGCGGCGGGGACGATCTCGTCGACCGGTGCGATCCGCTTCAGAATCTCGTCCGGGTCGGAGCCGCCCTTCTCCGCGAGCTTCTCCAGGCTCTTGCGAATCGACGAGAGGCCGCGGTCGATTGCCCCGGGATATGGATCGTGGAGGGAGACATGCCGGCCGGACGCTGCGACCACTTGCGCGATCCCGCCGCCCATCTGACCCGCTCCGACGACCAGAACGTGCTCGAAATCCATACGTCTCGGAGGATAAGGTCGCGCCGTGCCTGTGGTCGACGTCAACGGCGCACGCCTCTGGTACGACGAGGCCGGAAGCGGCCCGGCCGTCCTGCTCCTGCACGGCGGCCTCGGCGACTCGGGGCTCTGGGAGCCCGTCGTACCGTTCCTCGCCGAGCGGTTCCGCACGATCCGCACCGATCTCCGTTTCTACGGCCGTTCGACCGGGCCGAACGTGCCATGGTCGTGGCAGGACGACGCGATCGGCGTTCTCGACGGGCTCGGAATCGAGCGGGCCGCGCTCGTCGGCCTCTCGCTCGGCGGGAAGCTCGCGCTGGACATCGCGCTTGCGCATCCCGAACGGCTGTGGGCGGTCGCCGGAGTCGCTCCCGGGCTCGGCGGCCACGACGGCGCCGCGTACACCGAGGAGCACGAGGCGCGCTTCGAGGCGGCCGAGGACAAGGCCGAGGCGATGATGGAGATCGACTTCGAGGTCTGGGCGCCGCTCGGCGCCGACGACCGGATCCGGCAGCTCTGGCGCGCGACGCCCGACGCAAACCCGCTGCCGGATGGCATCGAGCCGCTCGAGCCGGAGGACGCGCCGGCGAGCGAACGGCTCGGTGAGCTCGCCGTGCCGACGCTCATCGTCACGGCGTCGCACGACCCGGCGGGGATGCGCGAGATCGGCCCACTGGTCGAGCGCGAGGCGCCGAACGCCCGGCACCTCGAGCTCGACTCCGACCACTACCTGACGCTACGCGAGCCCGAGCTCCTGTCGGGCGTGCTCCTGGAGTTCCTGGCCACGGCGGCGCCTCAGGATTAACCCGGCGGCCGCGAGGACTGCGAGAGCGCCGCCGATCCCCGCTCCAACCCATGCCCAGGGGAAGCCGGAGCTCGGGTACGAGATCCGCCAGCTGCCGACCGCGACATTCAGCCATGGGCGACCACTCCGC
>DASSLB010000148.1:0-7469 GCA_035689945.1 Gaiellaceae bacterium
AGGTCGCCGAGCGTCGCCACGATCCCTGGTGCGCCGTGGCACCACTGGACGCGAATCTCGTCGGGGCTCGCCCCTTCGCCGGGTGGCCAGTTCGCGAGCTTGCCGTCTCGGAGAACGTATGGCCCGAGGTCGGCGAGTTGCACCGGCCCCCGGTTGGCGAACGCGCGGACATTCCCGACGTAGCCGTGTGCGGGGCCGAGGTACCTGAAGGCGTGTCCGCCGATACGTGCCGTCCAGAGACCGTCGGGATCGCGGGAGGCCTCGACGCGTTCCGCAACCGCGCGCCAGGCCTCGTCCCAACGCGGCTCCCCCGTCCACGCGAGCATCGCTTCCGCACCAAGCATCGATCCGGGTGCTCCGTACATCACCTCGTTCGCGTCGGAATCGAGGCCGGCGAGGACAAGCTCGTGGACGCGGTCGGCGAGACCGGCATCGCGGGTCAGCCGGAACGCCACGAGGGCGATCCCGAGCTCCCCGAAGTGGTAGCTCGTCTCGACGGGATCCTCGTCCCAGGGGCTCGGCCGCGCGCGATATTGGTCGACGAACGAAACGGCCGGGTCCTCCCAGCCGGTCGAACCGAGCTCGTCGAGCGCCCAGATAACGCCCGCGCCGCCGATGTAGACATCCGAGGACGCCCACTCCTCGTCGTCGCGCGGATGCCAGGGCCAGCGAGTACCGTCGAAGGCGCTCTCCGCGTCCGCGACGATCGCCGCGATCGCCTCCTCGACGCGCGCATCGTCCCACTCTGCCCCCGCGAGCGGCTCGTGCTCGCTCGGCCGGTAGAGCTCAGCCAACGCCGGCCAGGAGGAAGGCGCGGGATTCTTTCAGCATCTCGCGCGCGATCACCAGGCGCTGGATCTCCTGCGTTCCCTCGTAGATCTGGGTGATCTTCGCGTCGCGCATGAAGCGCTCGACGGGATACTCCCTGATGTAGCCGTAGCCGCCGAGGATCTGCACCGCGTCGGTCGTGACCGCCATCGCGACGTCGCCGCACTTGAGCTTCGCCATCGCCGACGCCTTAGTCAGCTCCGGCCCCTCGACGCCCTCGTCGGCCATGCGCCCGTAGCGGTAGAGGAGGCCGCGCGCCGCCTCGCACTCCGTCTCCATGTCGGCGAGCTTCGCCTGGATCAGCTGGTGCTGGCCGATCGGCCTTCCCATCGTCTCGCGCGTCTTCGCGTACTCGAGCGCGTAGTCGGTCGCGCCCTGCGCGATACCGAGCGCCTGCGCGGCGATCCCGGGACGCGAGCGATCGAGGATGCGCATTGCGATCCGGAACCCCTCGCCTTCCTCCCCGAGGAGGTTCCCGGCCGGAATGCGGCAGCCGTCGAAGGTCAGCTCGCCGGTCGTCGAGCCGGAAATGCCCATCTTCGGCTCGAGCCGCGCGACCGCGAAGCCCGGCGCGTCGGCCTCGACGACGAACGCGGAGATGCCGGAATGGCCGGCCTCCGGGTCGGTCTTGGCGAAGACCGTGTACAGGTTCGCGACACCGGCGTTCGTGATGAAGCGCTTCGAGCCTTCGAGGACGTACTCGTCTCCCTCGCGGTGCGCGGTCGTCCGCATGGCGGCCGAATCAGAACCGGAACCGGACTCGGTCAGCGCGTACGCCGGCAGCCACTCGCCCGAGGCGAACTTCGGCAGGTACTGCTCCTTCTGCTCGTCGCTGCCCGCGAGCTTGAGGCCGAGCGAGCCGAGCTCCTGCACCGCGAGGATCAGCGCCGACGTCGCGCAGACCTTCGCGACCTCCTCGATCGCGATGAGCGAGAGGAGCGCACCGGTGCCGAGCCCGCCGTACTCCTCGGCGAAGAAGAGCCCGAAGATGTCGTTCTCGCGATAAAGCTCGACCATGTCCCACGGAAACTCGTGAGACGCGTCGATCTCGGCGGCGCGCGGCGCAATCCGCTCGCGCGCGAGCTGCCGGACGAGGTCGCGCAGCTCACGCTGCTCCTCGGTCAGGACGTCCCAGGCCACCGGAGCGTGAGTCTAGTCCCGGTGTCGCGTTACGGGATCGGGATCGCCGCCGTGTAGAGGTCGAACGCGTGCAGCGTCCCGTCCGGGTTGCCGCCGGCGCTGTTCGAGTTGTCCGACCAGGCCGGCCAGAACGTGCCGTCCACGAACGCCGCATGCGTGTAGTCGCCGACGTCGAAGAAGGTGTTCGCGTCGACCGCGTTCGAGGTTCCGCGGCTGACCTGGAAGTTCGGCGCGAAGGTCGCTCCGCCGTCGGTCGAGTACGTGGCCCAGATCTGGAAGTCGTCGTTCGGGATGCCGTTGGTGTCGCCGCTCCCGCCGGTTCCGAGATCGCTCCGGGTGTCGTACCACGACAACGCGAGATTCCCCGTCGTCTGGTCGAGTGCGATCGCCGGGTCGTACTGGCTGTTGGTCGTGTGGTCGTCGTTGAGCTTCACGGGGGGCGACCAGGTCGCGCCGTTGTCGTCGGAGTGCTGGAGGACGATGTCCGTGTTGTCCTTCTGGTTCGGCGGATTCGTCGCCCAGACGAGGTAGGCGCGCCCGTCGTGTGCGCCGCCGCTCGTGTCCCAAGCGAGGTTGGGTTCGGCGTCGATCGTCCGATCCGGCTGAGCCGGGATGGGGTCGAACCCACCGACGCGGCTGTGGGCGACGAGTACCCCCTTGTTGAAGCCGGCCGGACCGAGGCCGTCCGGGTCCACCGCCGTGTAGATGTCCGTTCCGCCCTTCCCGTTCAGCGTCTTCTGGTACGTCACCATCACCTGGCCGGTCGGCCCGACCGCCGTGTCACCGTAGTCCCCGTTCCCCGGGCTGGGAACGTTTTCCGGCGCACTGAAGCTGCCGAACTGGCCGAGCCCGGTGACGTGGGCCCCGAACGCCTGGATCTGCTTCCCCGGGAAGAACGAGTAGCTGACCCAGACGCTGTCCGCGCCGACCGCGATCGACGGCTGGTCGCCGTTCGTCACCAGGTCCGCGACCTTCGTGAACGAGAGACCGCCGTCGGTGGAGAGAGCGACGAGAACGTCGCCGTTCGAGTTCAGGAGGTAGGTCATCCAGAGGTTGCCGAAGCGATCCCAAGCGAGCTGCTGGTCGCAGCAGATGTCTCCGAGCGGATCGCTCGTCGAGCTGCCGATCACCTGCCTCGTCCAGGTGCTCCCGCTGTCAAAGGTTACGTTCACGGAGAGACCTGCGGGCACGTCCGCCAGGGACGACATCGTCACGACATTCGAGGGGTCCGTCGGATTGACTGCGATGGCATCCTCGGCTTCGTTGCCGGTCAGCACGCTCGAGTCGAAGTTCGCCGGCGGCGACGCGCCCGCTGCGAGCCCCGTGATCGCCAACGCCAGCGCCAGCCCTACGACGATCGTCATCGACCTCGACAAGAACCGCCCCCTCCGCATGGGCGAATTGTCGGCCCAGACCAGCCCCGCCGCAAGGCGATGCAGGAATTTGGGCGCTGGGCGATCGCAGCGCTGGGTTGACTCCACTCCCGCACGCGTCGTAGAGTCACTTCATGTCTCTGAACCTCAAGTTCAGGTGACTGAACCGGCTCTCGCGAACGGCGCACCGGAGCTCGGCGAGCGCCTGCGCGCGATCCGGGTGCTCCGCCGGCTGACCCTGCGGGACGTGGCTCAGGCCGCTGGGGTGAGCGAGAGCTTCGTCAGCCGGCTCGAGCGTGGACGCTCGAGTGCGAGCGTCGCCACGCTGCAGCGACTGGCGACGGCCGTGGGGATCGAGATCTCAGACCTGTTCGCGGGGGAGTCGCAAACAGGGCCGCGCGTTCTTCGCCGCCAGGAACGGCAGCTGCTCGAATGGGGGCATCTCGGCCGCAAGGCGCTGCTCACGCCAAAGCCGCTCCACTCGCTCGAGGTCGTGTCCGCCGCCTTCGATCCCGGCGGCTCGACGGGGGACGAGCCGTACACGCACGGCGACTCGGAGGAGCTGCTGCTCGTCCTCGCGGGTCGTGTCCACGTGCAGCTCGGGAGCGAGCTGCTCGACCTCTCGACCGGCGACAGCGTCAACTACCGGAGCTCCACGCCCCACCGCGTGAGCAACCCGGGCGACGAGTCTGCCGAGGTTCTGTTCGTCATCAGTCCGCCCAGCTACTAGCGCCAACGCCCAAAGGAGGCGTCAATGGACGTGGAGGGTGAACCGTTCGACCGCCGGCTCTCGCGGGCCGACATGCTGCGACTCGCAGCGCTCGCGGCCGGAGCCGGAGTCGTCGCAGGACCGGCTGCGGCGGCCGACGCGGCGATTGCGCATCTGACGAAGGAGACCGGCCGCCTGCAGGTGATGGACTGGGCGGGCTATGGCAACGACGGCGGCCAGGCGATGTTCGCCGCCTACGTCCACAAGTACCCGAACAACAAGCCGCAGTTCGCATCGCCGATGACGAACGAGACGAACGCGTACGGCCGGATCCGAGCGGGTGCACATCCCGACGTGTTCCGTCCTTACGTCGGCTGGGTGAAGTTCTTCGCCCAGAGCGGCCTCGTTCAGCCCTGGACGCCGAGCCTCATCTCGAACTTCAAGCACCTCAACCCGTTCATGGTCAAGGCGGGCCAGTACGGGGGCAAGCAGTACGGCATTCCGGACGACTGGGGCTTCGACGCGATCCTCTACCGCAAGGACAAGGTTTCCCCGAAGGCAAACTCGTGGGGGCTCCTCTTCGACGAGCGGTACAAGGGGAAGATCGCCTGGTTCGACGATCTCGAGATGATCACGATCGCCGGGCTCTATCTCAAGGCGAAGAACCCGTGGAACCAGACCTCGAGCGAGCTCAACCGCTCGGTGAAGTTCCTGAAGAGCAAGAAGCACGTCGCGCGCTTCAACTGGTCGTCGGAGACCGATCTATGGCAGGCCTTCGGCTCGGGCGAGGTCTGGATCGCGTACGCATGGCCGAACGACTGGGTGCAGATGAAGAAGAAGAAGCTCCCCGTCGTCTACATGCACCCGAAGGAGAAGCCGATCGCGTGGGTCGGCATGTTCATGCTGCTCAAGAACTCGCCGCGCCCGCACCTCGCGCACGCGTACGTGGACGCCTGGAGCTCGGCGAAGTCCGGCAAGTGGCTCGAGGACAACTACGGCTACGGCCACGCGAACACCCAGGCCAAGCCGAGCTCGAGCCAGCTGCTCAAGGCGCTGCAGCTGACGAACCCCAAGGCGGTGACCCTGCCGAACGCGTACCTCGACCGCGACATCCCGCAGCGTTCGACGTACGCGAACCTCTGGGAAGAGGTGAAGCGGGCCTGACCGCTGGAGCCTCGGTGACACAAGCGGCGGCGCCGGCTCCCCGGCGCCGCCGCAGGCTCAAGCTCGCGACGCCTGCCCTGCTCGGCCTGCCGGTGGGCTGGCTCGTCGTCTTCCTGATCGTCCCGGCCGTGATCGTCGCGCTGTACAGCGTGAACGAGCTCTCGCTGTTCCCCGGCCCGCACAGCTTCGCCCTCGGCGGGTGGTACCGGCTTTTCCACAGCGGGTTCATGTCCCTGTTCTGGAAGTCGGCGCAGATGTCGCTGATCGTCTCCGCGCTCGTCGTTGCCGCCGCCTACCCGCTCGCCTACTTCCTCGCGCTCTCCGGCACGCGACGCAAGTACATCCTGCTGCTCCTGCTGATCGCACCGTTCCTGACGAGCTACCTCCTGCGCGTGCTCGCCTGGAAGGTGATCCTGAGCGACGGGGGAGTGATCAACACCTTCCTCGTCTGGGTCCACCTGCAGGCGCACGGGCATTCCCTCTCGTTCCTTCTCTACAGCCGGTTCGCCGTGATGCTCGTGCTCGGCTACGTCTGGCTGCCCTTCGTCGCGCTGCCGATCTTCGTCACGCTCGAGACCCTGGACTTTCGGCTCCTGGAGGCGGCGAGCGACCTCTACGCGAGCCGCCTGCAGGCGTTCCTCCGCGTGACCTTGCCGCTCAGCATGCCGGGAGTCGTGGCCGCGTTCCTCTTCGTGTTCATCCCCACCGTCGGGGAGTTCGTGACCCCCTCGCTCGTCGGCGGCCAGGCGGGCTACATGTACGGGAACCAGATCGTCGACCTGTTCGAGACAGGCTTCCCCGACTGGGAGACGGGCGCGGCCCTGGCCCTCTTCCTGATCGGCGTCATCGCGGTGCTGACGGTCGTATTCGTCCGCTTCCTGCGCATCGGAGAGGCGCGGGCCGCCTGATGGACGTCGCCCTCTCGCGGAACGGCCGGCGAATCATGCGCGTCTTCTTCGCGCTCGTGGTCGTCTTCCTCTACGCGCCGATCGTGATCCTCGTCATCTTCTCGTTCAACAAGGGGTCGGTGCCGACGTTCCCGCTGACGGGGTTCACGCTCCACTGGTACCACGAGTTCCTCACGAACTCCGACATGCAGGCCGCGCTGAAGACGAGCGCGATCGTCGCCGCCATCTCGAGTGTCGTCGCGGTCTCGCTCGGGATCCTCGCGTCGATCGGCCTCAGCCGAAGCCGCTTCCGCGGTAGAGGGGCCGTCACCACACTCGTCCTCGTCCCACTCGTCGTCCCGCTCGTCGTGCTCGGGATCTCGCTGCTCCTGCTCTTCCACGCCCTCGGGATCCAGCTCTCGATCCTCACGATCGCGATCGGGCACGTCGTGATCAGCCTCCCGTACACCATCCTGATCCTGCTCCCCCGGCTCGAACAGATCGACGCCTCGCTTGCCGAGGCGGCCTACGACCTCGGCGCCGGGCCGTTCGCGACCTTCCGCCGGGTCACGCTGCCGCTGATTCTGCCGGCGGTCGTCTCTGCTTTCCTCGTCGCGTTCACCACGTCGTTCGACGAGTACGCCGTCGCGTCGTTCCTCGCCGGCTCTCAGCAGACGTTCCCGCTCTTCCTCTACTCGGCACTACGCTTCCCGAGCCAGCTGCCGCAGGTGATCGCGGTGGCGGTCGTCGTGATCAGCCTCACGATCGTCGTGATCGTCGCAGCCGAAGTGTGGCGGCGGCGGGTCGAGACGCGGCTCGAAGCAGCCTGACGACTACGCTCGGCGCCGTGATCCTGAGGAACGGGACGATCCGGACGCTCGACCCGTCCCTGCCGAGCGTCTCGTCCCTCTGGATCGCCGGCGACCGGATCGCGGGCGGCGTCGGCGTGCACGAGGCCTCGCTGCCGAGCCCGGAGACGGTCGACCTCGGCGGCCGCTGCGTCCTCCCGGGGTTCACCGACTCCCATGTCCACTTCCCGACCTGGGCGCTCGCGCGGAACGATGTCCGGCTGCACGGTTGCGTGTCGCTCGCCGAGGCGCTCGACGCGGTGCGCGCCGCACCGCGCGACGGCAGCTGGCTTCGCGGCCAGGGCTGGCGCGACGCCGACTGGCCCGACGGGCCGCCGACGCGCCAGGCGCTCGACGAGATTGAGCCCGAGCGGCCGGCGATGCTGATCTCGAAGGACTACCACGCTCTCTGGCTCAACTCCGCCGCACTCGCGCTCGCCGGCGACGACCTCGAGGTGGAAGGAGGCGTGGTCGTCCGCGACGAGGCCGGCGAGCCGACGGGCGTTCTCTACGAGCGCGC
>DASSLB010000149.1:0-4910 GCA_035689945.1 Gaiellaceae bacterium
GATGGCGCGATGCGAGATCGACTTGTCCCCGGGCACGACGACGTGCCCGACCAGCGAAACAGCGGGTTCTACCCGCACGTCAGCCGATCGTGCGGCCCATGAGGGACGCGAGCGCGCGGATCTCGTCGGCGAAGTCGCCGAACTCGGAGGTCGGGATCTGCTGCGCGGCGTCGCACAGCGCCTCCTCGGGCCGCGGATGCACCTCGACGCTGATCCCGTCGGCGCCCGCGGCGACGGCCGCGCGTGCGAGCGGCAGGACGAGGTCACGCCGCCCGGCCGGATGGGACGGGTCGACGATCACGGGCAGGTGGGTTTCTTGCTTGAGCACCGGGATGGCGCCGATGTCGAGCGTGAACCGGGTCGACGTCTCGAACGTCTTGATGCCCCGCTCGCAGAGGATCACCTCGGAGTTGCCCTCCTTGACGATGTACTCCGCGGCCATCAGCAGGTCTTCGACCGTCGAGGAGAGCCCGCGCTTGAGGAGAACGGGCTTCGGCGCGCGCCCGACCTCGGAAAGGAGCGAGAAGTTCGACATGTTGCGGGCGCCGATCTGGATCACGTCGGCCGCCTCGACCACCGCCTCGACGTGGCGCGGATCCATCAGCTCGGTGACGAGTGGCAGCCCCGTCTCGTCGCGCGCCTCCTTGAGGATCTCGAGCGCCTCGTCGCCGAGCCCCTGGAAGGCGTACGGCGACGTGCGCGGCTTGAAGGCGCCGCCGCGGAGCATCGTCACGCCTTCGGCGGCGACGGCGCGCGCCGTCTCGAGCGTCTGCTCGCGGGTCTCGACAGTGCAGGGGCCGGCGATGAAGCCGAAGTAGCCGTCGCCGATCCGGCGGCCGCGCACCTCGATCACCGTTGGATCGGGCGAGAGCTCGCGGGAGACGAGCTTGTACGGCTTGAGGATCGGCAGCACCTGCTCGACGCCGGCAAAGCCTTCGAGCGGCAGCGTTGCGAGCAGCTCGCGCTCCCCGATCGCGCCGATCACGGTTGCCTCGCGGCCGGGCGTGACGAGAGCCGAGCACCCGGCCTCGTCGAGGCGCGCGACGACCTCGTCCACCTGCTCCTGGGTCGCGCTGGCGCCCATCACGATCAAGAGCTCGGGTGCGCCGGTGATCGCCATCGGGACAGCTTAGGCAGAATCACCCCTCGTGACCGAAGAGCCCCGCATCTTCTCCGGCATCCGCGCGACGGGCGATAAGACTCTCGGCAACTACTCGGGCGGCTACCGGCAGTACGTCGCGACACAGGAGGAAGGCGAGGCGTTCTTCTGCATCGTCGACCTCCACTCGATCACGACCCCGATCGAGCCAGACGACCTGCGCGAGTACACGCTCTCCGGCGCCGCCATGCTCTTTGCGACCGGCCTCGACCCCGACCGCTCGACGGTCTTTGCGCAGAGCCACGTCGTTGCACACGCCGAGGCCGCCTGGCTACTGAGCGCCGCGACGAGCTTCGGCGAGCTCCGGCGGATGACCCAGTTCAAGGAGAAGTCCGAGGGCCAGGACTTCGTCTCGGCCGGGCTCTTCACGTACCCCGTGCTGATGGCGGGCGACATCCTCCTCTACCAGACCGACATCGTCCCGATCGGAGACGACCAGCGGCAGCATCTAGAGCTGACGCGCGACGTGGCCGAGCGCTTCAACCAGCGCTACGGCGACACGTTCACGATCCCGCGCGGCGTCTATCCGGAGGAGGGCGCACGGATCAAGAACCTGCAGGAGCCCGAGCGGCTCATGTCGACGACGCGCGGCGCTCCACAGGGCGTCGTGCGCATGGTCGACGAGCCCGACGTGATCCGGAGGAAGTTCAAGACGGCCGTCACTGACTCAGAGAAGGAGATCCGCCACGCCCTCGACGAGAAGCCGGGCATCTCGAACCTGCTCGAGATCATGTCCGTCGCGACCGCCGAGCCGGTCGCCGAGCTCGAGCGCCGCTACGACGGCGCTGGCTACGGCCACTTCAAGGAGGACGTCGGCGAGGCGGTCGTGACCCTGCTCGCCCCGATCCAGGAGCGCTACCGGGAGCTGCGCGCCAACGAACGCGAGCTGCAGCGCCTGCTCGCGGTCGGAGCGGAGAAGGCACGCCGGGCGAGCGAGCCGACGCTCGAGGCGATGTACGACCACATGGGCTTCGTCAAGGCCGAGGCAGGGCGCCTCTTCGGCGCAGCCCGGCCGCGGGGTTTGTAGGGTCTCCCCCGAGCTCGAAGGGGGCTTCGGCTCGAAGCTCGACCCGGCAACCGCGGCTTGGTCAACACCGCGACCTAGAGGGGAGGTCGAATGAAGAAGCTCACAGCAGTGGCGGCACTCGCAGCCGCCGCGATCGCAGCGCTCGTCACGACTCAACTGGCAGGCGCCGACGCTCACCAAGGACGTCCCGGAAGCGACGTCCAGCACATCTTCGTGATCGTGCTCGAGAACCACTCACGGCAGAACGTGATCGGGGACCCGAACGCGCCGTACATCACCTCGCTGGCGCAGAAGTACGCGAGCGCCGCGAACTACTACGGCGTCACGCATCCGAGCCTGCCGAACTACGTCGCGATGATCTCCGGATCGAACTGGTGGATCAACGATGACAATCCGGCGGACCGGTTCGACCACACGAACCTCGTCGACCAGCTCGAGGCGAGGCACAAAACGTGGGCCGGCTACATGGAGGCGATGCCGGCCGACGACAAGACGGCCGATTACTGGCCGAGCACGACCGACAAGCTCTACGCGTCGAAACACAACCCCTTCGTGCTCTTCAACGACATCCGGAACGACCCGGCACGGATGGCCAACGTCAAGACGTACGACGCTCTTGCGGGCGACCTCGCCAGCGTCGCGACGACGCCTGACTTCGCGTTCATCGCCCCGGATCAGTGCAACGACATGCACGGCGGCATCTACCACACCGTCCCGGGCCACCCCGAGGCGCCGTGCCCGTACAACACCGTGAACGACGATCCGGAAGACATCGCGCTGAAGCAGAAAGCGGACGCCTTCGTGAAGGGGGCCGTGCAGACGATCATGGGCAGTCCTTCCTGGAGGCAGGGACAGGACGCGATCTTCATCGTCTCGGACGAGGGCGATTACACCGGCACGCCGGAGAGCCAGCAGAACGGCGGCTGGGATTCCCCGGCGGGCTGCTGTGACTCGCCGGTTGTCGCCGCAGGCGATACGGACATCGACCCGACGTGGCCGGGCGGCGTCTACGGCGGCGGGCTCGTTCCGGCGGTCGTCATCGTCAACCACGACGGCAAGACGGGCGGCTACGTCAGCCAGACCGCGTACAACCACTACTCGCTGCTGGCGACGATCGAGCAGGTCTGGGACCTGCCGAAGCTCGCCTATGCGTCGGACTCGTCTCAGGTGACGCCGATGACCGAGTTCTTCACGCCGTAACGCGAGGAACGATCGACTTCGAGGGCTCGAGCTCCGGCCACCCGCCGGGCTCGGGCCCTTCGAGTGCGAAAGGACGGACGGGCTGTAGTAGGTTCGCTTTACGAAACGATCAGGGGAAAACGACTAGGGGAGGGGAGCATGAGAAGGGGAGCGATCTTTGTAGGTCTGCTGATCGCTGTGCTCGCAGCATGTATCACCGCAGCAGGCGCCAGGTTCGACGGACAAGCCGCTGCCTCGCCTGACCCGACATGCCAGCTCAACTCGGCGAAGGGGAACATCAAGCACGTCATCTACGTCCAGTTCGACAACACGCACTTCCGGCGTGACAACCCGAACGTCCCGTCCGACCTTGAGCAGATGCCGCACCTGCTCAATTTCATCCGCGGGAATGGTCGGCTGCTGACCAACGATCACACCGCCCTGATCTCGCACACGGCGACGGGCATCCTCACGTCGCTCACCGGTGTGTACCCGGATCGCATGGGGCAGCCGGTCTCGAACAGTTTCCGGTACTTCCGGACCGACGGGACTACCCGGACAGGCGTCTCGTTCGCGTACTGGACGGCGCCGCTCTTCGATCCGGCAGGAAGCACGACCGATACGACGCCGGAGATGATCAACGAGAACGGGAAGATCGCCCCGGCACCGTGGGTTCCGTACACGCGGGCCGGATGCGACTTCGGCGCGGTCGCGACCGCTAATACGGTCCTGGAAAACACCGCGATCGACATTCCGACCGTCTTCGGCGCCGGCTCGCCGGAGGCAGCGGAGGTCACAGCCAACCCCGGCCAGGCGTTCGCAGACTTCGTCGGCATCGGCGTCCACTGTTCGCAGAACTCGGCGCTCTGCTCGGCCGCGAACCACGGTCGGCCCGACCTGCTCCCGGATGAACCGGGCGGCTACAGCGGCTTCAACGGCCTGTTCGGCGCGAAGTACGTCGACCCGGTGATCAAGCCGAGCGGCCCGATGACGGACCTGAACGGCAACGTGATCCAGGATGCGACCGGCCACATAGGCTTCCCGGGATTCGACGGCATGGAGGCGACCGCGTCGCTGTCCTGGGTCGCGCAGATGCAGGAGGCCGGGATCCCGGTCACCTACGCGTACATCTCGGACGCGCACGACGCCCACGGAACCGCCGGGAACATCCACTTCGCGTACGGGCCGGGCGAGGCGGGCTACACGCAGCAGCTCCACGACTATGACATGGCGTTCCAGAAGTTCTTCGACCGGCTCGCCGCCGACGGCATCACCAAGAAGAACACACTCTTCGTGTTCACGGTCGACGAGGGTGACCACTTCGCCGGCGACGCTCCGACGCCCGCCGGTTGCGATGGCGTCTCGACGCCGTGCACCTACAACCGCGTCGGCGAGATCAACGCTGACCTCCGGCGAATGATCTATACGCAGTTCGGAGACTCGACCCTGTTCTCGGTGCACTCCGACGACGCGCCGACCGTCTACGTGAACGGGACGGCTGCGCAGCCACTCCGCGACCAGACAGACCCGATTGTCCGGAACCTC
>DASSLB010000150.1:0-3965 GCA_035689945.1 Gaiellaceae bacterium
CGGCGCGAGGAACGGCTGCTCGCGTCGGCCTGATCTGGTGAAATACCCGGCGTGCTGCTCGGCGGAGAAGAGCTCTCGACCGGCCACGAGGTCGGCCTCATCGTCGTCGCGGGGGCGTTCATCGCCTTCGCGCTCGCGGCCTCGTTCCTCGTGCCGCGCTACAAGCCGGACTTCCCTGGGCCTACGGGAATCGGCGTGTTCGCGATCGGGTCGATCGTGATGTTCGTGCTGATGATCGCGGCCATCAACTTTTTCGGCTAGCGGCACCTGCCGATACTCTGTCCCGACCCGGAGAAGTGGCCGAGTGGCTGAAGGCGGCGCCCTGCTAAGGCGTTATGGGGCTGAATGGCTCCATCGAGGGTTCGAATCCCTCCTTCTCCGCTAGCGCAGCGCCCGCCGTGGCTCTGCGCCCACCCGCGGAGGGGTGGCAGAGCGGTCGAATGCGGCGGTCTCGAAAACCGTTATCCGTCGTTAGGCGGATCGAGGGTTCAAATCCCTCCCCCTCCGCTTCTGCGCTCAACGGCGCGGTTTGCGAGCGCTCGGCAGGGTCGCAAGTGTCCGTGTTGATCCGCTGGAAGTTGCACCTCGACGTCGACGACGAGTCCGTTTGGCTCTGCCCAGACTGGGACGCGCCCGACTAGGCCAGGTGGCCGTGGATCGGGCTTCTACAGGCGGCGTAGCACACGCCCCACGATGCCAGGAGGTGCATGGCCGGAGTTCCCGCAGAGACGGACGCTCCCGTCGGTCTGGCCGCCGAAGTGACGGCGGTAGAGCCCCTCGCGGTTGAGGTAGATGAGGCGGCCGCAGATCGGGCACTCGCGTCTCACGCGCTGGCCCCAAGGACAGAACGGTCTATTGCGCGCCTCAGAGCCGCGCTTTGCGCCCCGTTCAGGTCGACATCAAGCGGATAGCCGGGATGCCCGGCCGCGTGAAGAAGAAGCCCGGCCGTTGAGACTGCTCCAGGCATTTTTCGTGACAGGATCCATAGCTCGTCGTAGACGCGGCGATAGTCGCGGCTCCCCACCGCAACGGTCGTGCCGTCGGCGAGACCGAAGTGGATGGACTCAGAGGCCATCGAATCTGCTCCTTCCGCGTGCATGCCCGGCCGCGCTGCTCGCGTCCGGAACGATGCGTCCTAAAGCCGTTGAGAACGCAGGCGGCGGAAGGGCGTTATGCGGTACACCCTATCCGCGAGGCGTGGAGTCTGCTTCCCCGGATTGGTGACTGCCCGATCTCGCCGTTTTGACCAAATCGATTGCTTACGGGCCACGAATCGCCCGAGTCTCGAAAACCGTTTGATGTCACCAGCGGACCGGCTCGGCGGCGAGCGAGGCAACCGTGCCGTGCTGGTCGACCGAGACCACATATCGTTGCTCAGCGAGCCCTCGTGCGAACCAGTGCAGGGCGAAGTACAGCGGATGCCGGCGCACGATCACGGCCTGAACGCTGCTTCTCGTCTCGACCCGGAATCCTCGTGCGACCCGGCCGGCGATGTAGGCATCGAGTGCATCCGAACGGTGATTGGCTTCCTCACCGGCCGTCATCGCTCGAGTGCCTCTGTCAGCTCGCCGCGCACCAGAACGCTGATCGCGCAGCGACCAAGATGGACGACGAGTTGGTCATCGCCCCGCCAAAAACCGCGTTCGAACTCGTCTGGCCTGACAACGAAGCCGTTCTGCCGGGAGCCGACGTGGAAGAAAAGCGTCTCGACTGCCTGGTCGTCGGCACGCAGGAGAACCTCCTGCAGCCGGTCGTCGAGCTCACCCCGGTCGAGCCGTCCGGCGACGATCCCCGAAATGAATGGTGACCCATCCGCGCCGGAAAACAAGACGAGGACGGGTCGGCCGATCAAGCTCAACAGCGCCTCCAGCGTCTGCTCGTACCCGAGCTCTGAGAGCCCGTTGAGGCCGCCGCCGCGGAACCGTGTCATCCCCCTTCGATCTCCCCGTTTTCCTGCGGGGTGGCCGCTGAGGGGTCGCCTTCCCGGCGTCGCTCCGCGGCGCGAGCATCCTTCTTCGCCTGCTTCAGTTCGCGCTTCTCACGCATCGCCTGTTCGCGCGCGCGCTTGAGTACCGACTGCGCGCTCCGGCGGGCCATCAGGGACACCTGCCCATAGCGCGACTACACGACGGCGACGCTGCTCGCCTCGAGGCCTTTCGTCCCATCGACTGTCTCGACCCGCGCGCCTCGTCGAGCGACTCGAAGCCCTCGGTCACGATTCCGGTTGCCATAAAGAAAGCACCTCCTCCGCCACAAAGAACGGGCAGGGGAGGCGCCCAACGCGCAACCGGTACTCGCTCGCTTATCACCCAACACCGTAGCAGGAGGCCGGACGCGCGCAATCCCCATGCTACGGTGGGCTTGCGGTCGCCGTTCGGCGCCCGGAGATCCAGCTTCTCGTTCCTCCTGATTGCAGGCGTTTCGAGTCCTCGCATCTCGAACCCTGCTTCACATGGAAGGAACCATCTCTTGAGTCAGTCATTCACCGCGCTCGGTGTCAGCGCGCCCGTCGTCGAGACGCTCGCGCGGCTCGGCATCCGGTCGCCGTTCGCCATCCAGGCGCTCGTCTTGCCCGACGCCCTCGCCGGCGTGGACGTCCTCGCGGCGTCGCCTACCGGCTCGGGCAAGACACTCGCATTCGGCATCCCGATGATCGAGCGCACTGCCGGCGCATCCGCTCATCCCGGTGCGCTCGTCCTCGTCCCGACGCGAGAGCTCGCGTCGCAGATCGTCGACGAGCTTCAGCCGCTCGCCAAGGTCCGCAAGCTGAGAATCGCGGCCGTCTACGGCGGCACGTCGGTCACCGGCCAGGCCAGGCGGGCGCAGGGCGCGGACGTCCTCGTCGCGACGCCCGGCCGTCTATACGACTTGCTCGAACGGAGGCTCGTCTCGCTCGACGCGGTTCGCGTGCTCGTCCTCGACGAAGCGGACCGCATGCTCGACATGGGATTCCGCCCGCAGGTCGATCGCATCCTCGAGCAGATTCCACAGAACCGGCAGACGCTGCTGTTCTCAGCCACGCTCGACGGGCCGGTCGCCGACCTCGCGCGCACGTACACGGTCAACGCATCGCGGTTCACCACCGGCGCGCAGATCGAAAACGTGCGCGGGGACATCGGACATGAATTCGTCGCCGTAACGGCCGACGACAAGCTCGCGCGGCTCGCCGAGCAGCTTCGGCGCGAGCGCGGCCTCGCCCTGGTCTTCGTCCGCACGAAGTACGGCGCCGACAAGCTCGCCCGCAAGCTCGTGCGCGCGCACGATCTGCGCGCCGCCGTGCTCCACGGGAACATGTCGCAGACCGCACGCGAGCGTTCGCTCGCACAGTTCGGGTCGGGTCGGGTCTCCACGCTGATCGCCACCGACATCGCCGCGCGCGGACTCGACGTCGACGACATCACGCACGTGATCAACTTCGACCCTCCCCGCACGCCCGACGACTACGTCCATCGCGTCGGCAGAACCGGCCGCGCCGGCCGCACCGGCACCGGGGTAACGCTCGTGCTGCCCGAGCAGCGTCTCGACATCAGCCGGCTAGCGGGAGCCCTCGGTCACGCGCATGCCTTTGCAGCGTCCGGGATCGAGACTCCACGCGCCGCACCCAGAGCGCCAAGGCACCGTCGGCGTTAGCACTGCAGGGGCCTGCAGTTTCCCGTTCACGGTTTGGTGGTACCGTCTTTGGAGCGTTCCCGTGGTCTGCCCTCGCACGAGCCCGCAGTTCTCATTTCTTGGGGGCCAACGGAAGGGAACAACAGCATGAGAGATCGTTTGCGGCATGCGTCGAACGATCACCGCTGTGACCGCTGCGGCTATCAGATCGCGATAGCGGCGCCGTTCCCACGCTGCCCGATGTGTGGAATCAAGGACTGGAAACGGGTCGTCCGCGTTCGTCAGCGGGACCCGCAAGCGGCACTGATGTGACGATCCGTCGGCGCTTACGCTTCTGCGCGGCACTGCTGGGCAGG
>DASSLB010000151.1:0-5106 GCA_035689945.1 Gaiellaceae bacterium
GTTCCGCTCGCCGGACTGGAGATGCGGATCTGGTGAGCGCTCCGAACGCCGACGAGTTCGAGCCGATCCTGCCGGGCGAGGGCGCATCGGACTACGAGCGCTACCTCCGCACCGACGAGCTCCTCGCACTGCAGAAGGGGCGAGACGAATGGGTGAACCGCGACGAGCTGCTCTTCCAGACCGTGCACCAGTCGTCGGAGCTCTTCCTCAAGCACGCCTGGATGGAGGTGGAGGAGGCGACCCGGCTGATCGAGGCGCACGACCTCGCCGGGGCGCTTCGGCTGCTAGGACGGGCGAATCGCGCCATCCGCTACGTCGTCGCATTCCTCGAGCACCTCGAGCTGATGTCGCCGTGGGAGTATCAGGAGGTGCGCCGCGTGCTCGGTCACGGCTCGGGCTTCGACTCACCCGGGTTCCGCGGGATCCGGCACGTCTCGCCCGACCTCTACGGTTCCTTCGACGCGCTGCGCCGCGAGCGCGGCCTCTCGCTACTCGAGGTCTACACCCAGGGCCGCGAGCACGAGGACCTGTACCAGCTCGCCGAGGCGCTGATCGATTGGGACGAGCAGGTCGGCATCTGGCGTTTCCGGCACGTGAAGATGGTGGGCCGCGTGATCGGCGAGGACGTCATCGGGACGCAAGGGACGCCGGTCGAACTGCTCGCGGGGTTGATCAAGCACAAGATGTTCCCGGAGCTCTGGACGGTGCGCACCGAGCTCACCGAGCTCGCCAAGAAGTCGGATTGATCCCGCTCGACGAGATCCGCCAGGCGCGCGAGCGCATCGGCGACGACGTGATGCGGACGCCGCTCGTTCCGATCGGCGAAGCGCAGCGGATCTGGCTGAAGCTCGAGTGCCTGCAGCCGGTCGGGTCATTCAAGCTCCGCGCCGCGCTGTCGGCTGTACGAGCAGCTTCGCGGGCGGAGATCGAGGCTGGGATCGTGACGGCGAGTGCCGGAAATATGGCGCAGGGCGTCGCCTGGGCGGCGCGCGACGCAGGTGTGCCGGCGCGGGTCATCGCGCCCGCGGACGCGCCCCGCGCGAAGCTCGACCGCGTCGAGGCGCTCGGCGCCGAGGTCATCCCGGTCACTCACGAGGAGTGGTGGCAGGCGATGGTCGACCACGGCCGCGCCGGGGTTGAAGGGTTGTTCGTCCATCCAGTCGCCGACGAGGCGGTCATGGCCGGCAACGGCACGATCGGGCTCGAGATCGCGGAGGAGGCGCCGGATTTCGACTCGGTTGTCATCCCCTGGGGCGGCGGCGGGCTGACGACCGGCATAGCGAGTGCGGTGAAGGCACTGCGGCCCGAGGTTCGAGTCGTGACGGTCGAACCGGAGACAGGCGCTCCCCTCGCTGCGGCGTTCGTTGCGGGCGAGCCGCGCGAGATCGAGTTCACAGCGTCCTGGGTCGACGGCGCCGGCGGTCGGGCGTTACTCCCCGGGATGTGGGAACGCGCGCGCGAGCTGGTGGACGAGGCCGTGGCCTTGCCGCTGGTGGAGGTGGAGGAGGCGGTGAGGCTCCTCGCCTCACGCGCGCACGTCGTCGTGGAGGGAGCCGGGGCGCTCGCGCTCGCGGCCGCGCTGCGGCGCGACGACCGCTGCGTCTGCATCGTGTCGGGCGGCAACATCGACGCCGACGTGTTTGCACGGATTATCAGTCCGGCAGCAACGGCATAGACCAACCGGAGCCCCGGCCGAGCAGGACGGCGCGCGTGATTGCAGCGCTGCCGAACCGGTCCCGGATCGCGTCGACGGCGGCGTCGAGCGACTCCTCAGGCCCGAGCAGGAGCTGACGCGGTCGCTCGGACTCCAGCATCGCCACGGAACAACCGATCAGCGTGATCCCCCGGCGTTCGATCAGCGGCGTAGCCGTCGCGAGGAGGGCCCGCGCCGTGACGAGGATCGCGTGCGTGTTCGCCGTCGCGAACGGGAGCGTGTGAGAGCGCGTCGCGCGCTCGAAGTCGTCGAAGCGCAGGCGCAGGACGACCGTCCTCCCGACCCGCCGAGCCGCCCGCAGCCGGCGGGAGATCCGGTCGACGATGCCGACGAGTGTCGCGTCGATCTTCTCCGCCGAGTGGCGCCCGCGCCCGAGCGCGCGCTGTGAGCCGATCGAGCCGCGGCGCCTCCCGGGCTCGACCCGCCGGAAGTCGCGATTGTGCGCGAGCGCTTTCAGGTGCCGGCCGGCTGCCCGGCCGAGCATCGCGACGAGCGTCGACTCCGAGAGCGCTGCGAGCTCGCCGACGGTGCTCACGTTCCAGGCCCCGAGCCGCTTAGCCGTCGCGGGGCCGACGCCCCAGACGCACTCGACCGGAAGCGGGTGGAGGAACGAGAGCTCGCGGTCGGGAGGCACGACGAGCAGGCCGTCCGGCTTCGCGACGCCGCTCGCCACCTTGGCGAGGAACTTCGTCCGCGCGACGCCGACCGTCACGGGCAGCCCGACGCGCTCGCGCACCGCGGATCGCAGCCGCACAGCGATCTCAACCGGCGTGCCGGCGATCCGCTCCATCCCGCGCACGTCGAGAAACGCCTCGTCGATCGACAGCCCCTCGACGACCGGGGACGTGTCTTCGAAGACCTCGAACATCGCGCGGCTCGCCTCGGTGTACGCGGAGAACCGGGGCGGGACGACGATCGCCTCGGGGCAGAGGCGGCGCGCCTGTCGTCCGCCCATCGCCGTGCGGATCCCGTACGCCTTCGCCTCATAGCTCGCGGCCAGCACGACACCGCCGCCGACGATCACGGGCCGGCCGCGGAGCCGCGGGTCATCCCGCTGCTCGACCGACGCGAAGAACGCGTCTGCGTCCGCGTGCAGAACGAACATATGTTCGTAGGATAGATGGGGTAGTTAGAGGCGCGCCAGCTCACGCACGAAGCCGTCCACTTCTTCCACCGTGTTGTAGTGGATGAAGCCGACCCGCACGGCCTCGCTCGGATACGGAAGCCTCTCGCGGAGGCCGAGCGAGTACCAGCTGTCGTGCGCCCACACGCCGTAGCCGCGCTCGGCCATCGCCTCGGCGACGTGCGAGGCCTCGACCCCGTCGACATTGAGGAGGAACGTCGGCACGCGGCCCTCCATCGTCGGTACGCCGTACACCGTGACGCTCTCCGGCAGGGTCTCGAGGAAGCGCGCGCCGAGCATGCGCTCGTACTCGCGCAGGACGCCCATGCCGCCGAGCGAGTCGAGGTACGCAATGGTCGCGGAGAAGCCTGCGAGCAGCTCGTAGGGCGCGGTGCCCGTCTCGAACTTCCGTCCGACCGGCGTCGATCCCGCCGGCCGCGCCTTGTAGGCGCGCCACGATTCGAGCAGCTCGTGCTTCCCATACGCGAGCCCTAGGTGAGGTCCGCAGAACTTGTACGGCGAGCAGAGCAGGACGTCGACGCCGAGCGCTTGCACGTCGACGATCTCGTGCGCCGCGTAATGGACAGCGTCCACCCAGCAGAGCGCACCGGCCGCGTGCGCAAGCTCTGCGATGCGGGCGACGTCTGTCAGTGTCCCGACCGCATTCGAGGCGGCGACGCAGGCGACGACGCGAACGCGCTTGTCGAGCTTTCGCTCGAGGTCGTCCAGGTCGAGGCGCAGATGGTCGTCGACGTCCACCCAGTCGACCTCGAAGCCGCGGTCCGCCGCGAGCTCGATCCACGGCGCGACGCCGCCGTCGTGGTCTAGACGCGAGACGAGGATCCGGTCGCCCTCGCGCCAATCGCGAGAGGCAGTGCGCGAGAGGGCGAAGTCGAGCGTCGTCATGTTCGCGCCGAAGATCACGTCGTCGGCCGAGCAGTTGAGGAAGCGGCCCGCGTCGGCTCTCGCGTGGTCGAGGGTCTCCTGCACGCGGTGGCTTGTCTCGTACGGAGCTCCGATGTTCGCGCTCGCCTCCCGCAGCGTGCGGGCGATCGCGTCGCCGACCTCGTCGGGCACCTGCGAGCCACCGGGTGCATCGAGGAAGGCAAAGCCGCCGTCGCGAAGCGAGGAGAAGCGGGCACGGACGGCCTCGACGTCCAATAGGGTCGCCGCCATGGAGCGAGCCTACCCGCGCCTGATCCTCGGTTGTGGCAACTTCGGCGGCATCGGCTCCGCTCCGGCGACCTTCGAGAAGGGGGAGACGCTCGAGCAGGGGCTCGAGCTCATGGACGCCGCCTGGGAAGCGGGCATCACGTGGTTCGACACGGCTGACGCGTACGGCGGCGGTCGGAGCGAGACGTACATCGGCGAGTGGATCCGTTCGCGCCGGCCCGAGGGCCTGCGCATCACGACGAAGACCTTCAACCCGATGGACGAGGGGGAGGATCGCGGCCTCGCGCCCTCGCGTGTGCGACGCCAGATCGACACGAGCCTCCGGCGACTCGGCGTCGAGCGCGTCGACCTCTATCTCGCGCACGCCTGGGACCCTGACGTGCCGATCGCGGAGGTCGCCGGCGTCTTCGAGGAGCTTGTGGACGCAGGGAAGGTCGGCGCCTACGGCGTCAGCAACGTCGAAGGCGCGCAGCTGGCGGAGGCGCTCGAGGTCGGCGCCTTCGCGGCCGTCCAGAACTCCTATTCGCTCCTCGACCGCGAGGCAGAGGCGGAGATCCTTCCGTTGTGCGACAAACACGGCTTCTGGTTCCAGGTCCACAGCCCGCTCATGGGCGGCTGGCTGACAGGCAAGTACCGTCGCGACGCGCCGGCGCCCGAAGGCTCGCGGATGACACTCCGCCCGGGGCCGTACGAATTCCTTCGCACCGACGCCGTGTTCGATGCACTGGAGGCACTCGAGCGTCGTGGCGATCCGGCCACGCTCGCGCTTGCGTGGCTGCTCGCGGACGAGCGTGTCTCCGTCGTCATCGGGCCGCGGCGTCCCGCGCAGCTTTGGCCCGCACTCGGCGCACTCGCGAATCCGCTCGCTCGGGACGAGCGCCAGGCGCTCTCCGATGAGTTCCGCGCCGTCGCGAGGTCTTGAGCAGCAACGACGAGAGGAGTCCGAGATGAAAGTGATGCTGGACGCGTACGCCGCCGCCGTGCGCGCGAAGGACGTGGATGCGTTCCTGTCCCTCTACGCCGACGACGTGCGCACCTTCGACCTCTGGAGCGTTTGGTCGTACGACGGGAAGGCCGCGCTCCGCGGGATGGTGGA
>DASSLB010000152.1:0-12955 GCA_035689945.1 Gaiellaceae bacterium
CTCACGACAGAGGCGTTGCGCAATGGCCACTGAGTCGGAGCTTCGGCAGGAGATCGCCGCCGAGCGCCGCGAGCTGACGGACGCCGTCTCCTCGCTGCGCGAGGAGCTGGGCCAGACGGCCGAGCGCGGCAAGAAGCTCGCAGCCGGAATCAGCGCCGCCGCCGGTGCGGCGCTCGCGGTGAAGACGATCGTCCGCCTTCTGCGGCGCGCCGAAGACTAAGCGCGTAGAACCGCGTCGAAGCGCGTCGCCAGCGCATCGACGATCGACGCGCGCACCGGCGCGACATCCGCGTCCGTGAGCGTGCCTTCGGGGGAGCCAAAGGCGAGCCGGAACGCGAGCGAGCGCTTGCCCTCGCCGATCTGCTCGCCGCGGTACTCGTCGAAGACTTCGAGCTCGCGCAGGAGCTGGCCCGCCGCCTCGCGGATCGCAGCGAGCAGCTCGGCCGCGGACGCTTCCTCGGCGACGACGAACGCAAGATCCTGGCGCACCTCCGGGTACGGGCTCACCGGCTCGAAGGCGACGACCTGCGGAGCCGCTTCCGCAAGCGCGTCGAGGTCGAGCTCGAACGCGCTCCACACGCCGTCGAGCACCGCTGGATGGAGCTCGCCGAGCCAGCCCTCGGCCGTGCGCGCCGCCTTGCCGGGATGGAGGAACGTCTCGCTCGTCCGCTCGTAGCCCGGTTCGACGCCGAGCGCGGAGTAGATCTGCTCGACGGCCCACTTGGCCTCGGCGAAGCCGCCGTCGGCGATCCCTGCTACGTGCCAGGGCTCGCGACCGGCTTCCGGATAGGTGCGCGCGATCTCGAACAGCGCGACCGTCTCGACGTCCACGCCGACGTTGGCCCGTGCGGCGGCGATCAGGCTCGGCGCGAGCGAATCGCGCATCGCTGCGAGCTCTGCCGAGAGCGGTTCGGGTAGGACGATCGCCCCCGCAGCGACGAAGGACGGCGTGTACGCCTCGGCGTAGCCGCAGCCGACGAGCACGTCCTCGACGACGCGGCGCAGCCGCTGCCAGCGGTTGAGGCGCCCGAACATCGCCTCGCGTCGCGGCAGGGTGAACGGGATCGCAGCCAGCTCGAAGCGGGCTACCTCCTCGATGAGGTCGATCTCGCGCGTCACGTCGCGCGCGCGCCACGTCGGCACACGAAAGCCCTTCTTCAGCTGCTTGAAACCCAGGCGCCCGAGGATCTCGGCCTGCCGCTCGGCCCGTACCTCGAGCCCGAGCACCTCGTTCGTGCGTTCCGGGCGTAGTCGTAAGACGGCGGGCTTGGGGAGATCGCCCTGGACGTCGGTCGCGCCGGTCGAGCGCGCGCCGGCGAGCTCGACGATCAGCTGCGCCGCGAGCGCCGCGGCCGGGCCCGCAAGGTAGGGGTCGACGCCCTTCTCCCAACGGTTCGAGCCTTCCGTGCGCAATCCGAGGCGCTCCGAGCTGCGCAGGATCCCGACCGGCTCGAAGTTCGCCGCCTCGAGCAGGACGGTCGTCGTGCGCTCCGAGACCTCGGTCTCCTCGCCGCCCATGATGCCGGCGAGCGCGACCGAGCGCTCGGCGTCCGCGATCATCAGATCGTCCGCCGTCAGCTTGCGCAGCGTCCCGTCGAGCGTCCGCAGCTCCTCTCCCTTCCTCGCCCGGCGGACGACGATGGGCTCGCCCGCGAGCCTGTCGAAGTCGAAGGCGTGAAGCGGGTTGCCCAGCGCGAGCATCACGTAGTTCGTCACGTCGACGACGTTCGAGATCGCCCGCACGCCCGCGTCCCGCAGCCTCGCCTTCAGCCACGGTGGCGACTCGCCGATCGTCACGTCGCGGAAGAGGCGGCCGATGTAGCGCGGGCAGCCCGCGAGATCCTCGACCTGGACGTCAACCTCTTCCTCCTCGGCATCGTGCGGCGGGCCGGTGCCCGGCATGGGCGCGAGCTCGCCGTCGAGCAGCGCGGCGACCTCCCGCGCCATCCCGTACACGGAGAGGAGGTCGACGCGGTTCCCGGTGGGGTCGACGTCGAGGATCTCCTCGACGAGCGGCAGCGCGTCGACGAGCGGCGAGCCGGGCTTCGCTCCGTCGGGAAGGACGATGATCCCCTCGTGGTCGGTGCCAAGAGCGATCTCGTCCTCGGCGAGGATCATCCCTTCGGACATCGCGCCGCGCAGCTCGCGCCGCTCGAGCGTGATCCCGTCGGCGAGCGTCGCGCCGGGCAGCGCCACCGCCACCGTCGCGCCGGCCGAGAAGTTCCAGGCGCCGCAGACGATCTGTGCCGGCTCACCCGCCCCGACATCGACGCGGCAGAGCTGTAGCCGGTCGGCGTTCGGATGCCTCCCAGCCTCGAGCACACGACCGACGACGAACAGGGACGGGTCGGCCGGGCCGCGCCGCTCGATCCCGGTCACCTCGGCGGACGCGATCGACAGCGCCTCGGCGATCCGCTCCGCGTCGGCGTCTACGCGCACATACTCGCGCAGCCAGGAAAGCGGCACCCTCACCGGAACTGCCTCAAGAAGCGCAGGTCGCCGTCCCAGAACGGCCTGATCGTCGGGATGTCGTAGCGGAGCTGAGCGGCGCGCTCGAGCCCGAGCCCGAACGCGAAGCCACCCCACTCGTCCGGGTCGAGCCCGACGTTGAGGAGCACCTGCGGGTCGACCATCCCGGAGCCGCCGATCTCGATCCAGCCGGTGTGCTTGCACGTCGGGCAGCCGACGCCGCCGCAGACGCCGCAGGAGACGTCCGGCTCCATCGACGGCTCGGTGAACGGGAAGTAGTGAGTGCGGAAGCGCACCTCGCGCTCTTCGCCGAAGAGGGCACGCATCACGTGCAGGAGCGTCCCCTTCAGGTCGGCCATCGTGATGCCGCGGTCGATCGCGAGCCCCTCGAACTGGTGGAAGATCGGGAAGCGCGTCGGCGTGATCGCGTCGCGGCGATAGACCCGCCCGATCGAGACCATGTAGACCGGCGGCGGCTTCTCCTCCAGCGCATAGATCTGCGAGGGCGACGTCTCCGTGCGCAGGAGGTGGGTCGCGTCGAGGTAGAACGTGTCCCGCGACGACCGCGCGGGATGCCAGGCCGGGAACGCGAGCTTGTCGAAGTTGTATTCGACGGTCTCGATCTCCCGGTCCTCGCGGATCTCGTAGCCGAGGCCGATGAAGGCGTCCTCGACGTCGCGGCGGATGAGCGTCGTGGGGTGGAGCGTGCCGCGCGGCCGCAGCTTCGGCGGCCCGAGCAACTCGGCCGGCAGGGTCACGTCGACGCGCTCGGTGGCGAGCCGCTCCTCGAGCTCCGCCCGCGCGAGCTCCTGCTCACGGGCCTCGAGTGCCGCCTCGACGGTCTCGCGGACGGCGTTGAGCGTCATGCCGCTCTCGCGGTCGCGCACATTGCGCAGCGCGAGCTTCAGGGCGCTCTGGCGGCCGAGGTAGTGAATGCGGACGTCGTTGAGGGCGGCGAGCGACCTCGCTCCGGCCGCCGCGGTCAGCGCCTCCTGCTGGAGGTCAGTGGGATCCACGGTCGCGACCTTATCCAACGGTTTCTCCTCCTTTCTCGGGCATGGGCACGGGCGGCGGTTCACGCCCCGGCTCGACTGAGGAGACGACGCCTACCGGCCGGCTAACGGCCGGCGGTCTGCCGGCCGCGCGGCGGCGGCTTTGCCGTCGCCGCTCGCAGCCTTGAGCTAGCGCGCCGACGCCCCGACAACGAGCCGGGGCGGCATAAAGGCGAATGCGCGCTGAGCAGACATCTGCGTCGATACTACCCGCGGTGAGCGAATACGACGCCTGGGCGCCCGTATACGACGCGTGGGCGGCCCACATGACCGAGGACGTGGCGCACTACGTCTCGCTCGCGCGCGAGGCAGACGGGCCGATCGTCGAGCTGGCGGTCGGCAGCGGCCGCGTCGCGATCGAGGTCGTGCGCCAGACGGGGAAGCCTTTGCTCGGGATCGACTCCTCGGCAGCGATGCTCGAGATCGCGCGCGAGCGCGCGGCAGGGCTGCCGCTGGAGCTGCGGCTCGGCGACATGCGCGACCTCGAGCTGGAGGAGCCGGCCGAGTTGATCTACATCCCGTTCCGCTCGCTCCTGCATCTACACGGCTGGCAGGACAAGCGACGGGTGTTCGAACGCGTTGCAGCCTCCCTGCGGCCTGGCGGCAGGTTCGCGTTCAACTCGTTCGCCTTCAGCCACACCGTCGCGGCGCGGCTGGACGGCACGACGCAGGATCAGAACGGGGTCGTGCACACGCTTCACTACGTGCCCGCCGACAACCGCATCGACATCACGCGCGACGACGGCGCCACGATCAGCCTCTGGTGGGCGACGAAGGCCGAATGGGACGGGCTGATCGAAGTCGCTGGACTGGAGGTCGAGGCGCTGTACGGAGGCTTCGAGCATGAGCCCTTCACCGATGAATCGATGGAGTACGTCTACGTGACGCGCAGGCCCTGAGCGTCTACGACCCGATTGCGCGGCTCTACGACCCGTGGAGCGCGAGCGTCATCGAGGACATCTCGTTCTACGTCGACGAAGCGCTCGCTTCCGGCGGCGAGGTGGTGGAGCTCGGCGTAGGCACCGGCCGGATCGCGATTCCGATGGCGCTCGCCGGCGCGCACGTGATCGGGGTCGACTCCTCGCCCGGGATGCTGGCAGTCTGCGCCGAGCGGGCTCGCCAAGCGGGGATCGCAGAGCGCCTCGATCTGCGGGTGGGCGACCTGCGCCGGCCGCCGGTCGACGAGCACGTCCCCCTCGTCACGTGTCCGTTCCGCTCCTACCTCCATCTGCGAGGCGACGCCGAGCGGCTCGAGGCGCTGCGAGCAGCAGGCGAGCTGCTCAGGCCCGGCGGGCGCCTCGTCTTCGATGTCTTCACCCCATCGCGCGAGGACATCGAGGAGACCCACGGCCGCTGGATCGAGCGCGAGCCGGGGATCGACGAGCGCGCGGACTGGGACCTCGCGGCGCAGACGCTCACGCTCTCGGTGCGCGGCCCAGCGGGCGCCTCGACGATGACACTCTGGTGGGTCGAGCCGGCGCGCTGGCACTCGCTCCTCGCCGAGGCCGGCTTCGAGGTGCTCGCGTGCTACGGCTGGTTCGACCGGCGGCCCTTCGCCGGGGGTGAGGACAGCGTCTGGGTCGCCCGCCGGAAATGATCCGCTCGCAAATTGCGACAAAAAAGTTTCGGCGAGGTCTTGATCCGGTGCCCGGGTTCGCGTAGTTTCCTTCTTGCGCCGAGCACGGAGCGCGAGTAGGTCGAAACCTCGACCGAGCGGTCAAACGGTAAGGGAGCAATCCCAAGTCGGAAGGCCGGTTGGATGAGGCGGACGAAAGCGAAACCGGCTCGGCGAATCTCTGGTCCGGCCCCCGCAAGGGGGCCGGACGCTTTTCAGCGCCGTCTACGCGCCAGCTCGTAGAGGGCGATGGTGCCCGCCATCGCGACGTTCAGCGACTCGCCTCCGCCCGGCTGGGGGATCGAGGCCCGCTCGTCGCAGCGCTCGATCACTTCCGCAGGCAGCCCGTCACGCTCGGAGCCGAGCACGAGCACTACCTCGTCGCCGGGATCCAGCTCGGGAAGCGGGATCCCGCCGTCGGGCACCAGGGCCACTCGCCTCCCCGCAGGCTCATCGAAACCACTCAGCGGCACGCGGAAGAGGGAGCCCATCGACGCGCGTACCGCCTTCGGGCCGGTCGGATCGGCGCATCCCTGCGACAGCGCGACTCCGGCGCCGAACGCTTCCGCGGCGCGCAGCAGCGTCCCGACATTGCCGGGATCGCCGACGTGCCAGAGCGCAAGCGTTACCGGCCGCGTCCCGCGCGGCAGGTCGTCATGCCGATAGATCGCGATCACGCGCGGCGGATGCGCGAGGGTCGACACCTCGGCGAGCAATGACGGTTCGACGTTCTCCCCGGCGATCAGCAAGTCGACCGGTTCGACGTCGTCGACGACGAGATCCTCCCCCTCGACGGCGAACAGCCCAAGCTTGTCCCGCCAGCGCCGGTCCTGAAGCTTGCGAACGCGCTTGAGCCGCTCGTTGTCGCGCGAGGTGATCAGGCGCGTTAGCTCTGGAGCGCGGCTTTCGCCTGCTCGGCGATCGCGCTGAACGCCGCCGGGTCGCTGACGGCGAGGTCGGCGAGCACCTTCCGGTCGAGTTCGATCCCGGCCTTCGTGCAACCGTGGACGAACTGGTTGTACGAGAGGTCGTTCGCGCGCGCGGCGGCGTTGATGCGGGTGATCCAGAGCTTCCGGAACTCGCGCTTGCGCACCTTCCGGTCGCGGTACGCGTAGACGAGCGAGTGCTCGACCTGCTCCTTCGCGTAGCGGTAGTGCGTGCTCTTACGGCCCCAGTAGCCCTTCGCCTGCTCGAGGACCTTGCGGCGCTTCTTCTGAGCGTGGACGGCTCGCTTGACGCGTGGCATCGCGCTACCCCATCCCCAGCATCTTCTTGACAGCGCTGCGGTCGCCGCCTGTGACCTCGCGATCCTTGCGGAAGCCGCGCTTACGCTTCGACGACTTCTTCTCCAGGTTGTGGCTCCGCATCGCCGGCCGGCGCAGGATCTTGCCGCTGCCCGTCACCTTGAACTTCTTCTTCACGGACTTCCGTGTCTTCACTTTCGGCATCTCGTTTCACTCCTGCGTTCTTCGTCGGGCCGAGCAGCATCACCATGTTGCGTCCGTCCTGGAGAGGCTGAGACTCGATCTGCCCGATCTCCTTGACGTCTTCGGCGAGGCGGAGGAGCAGGTCGCGCCCCCGCTCCGGGTGGGTCTGCTCCCGGCCCCGGAACATGATCGTGACCTTCACCTTCGCGCGTTGGTTGAGGAACCGCTCGACGTGTCCCTTCTTGGTGTTGTAGTCGTGGATGCCGATCTTCGGCCGGAGCTTGATCTCCTTGACCTGGATCTGGCTCTGGTGCTTCCGGGCCTGTTTCGCCTTCTGTTCCTGCTCGTACTTGTACTTGCCGTAGTCCATGATCTTGGCGACAGGCGGGTCGGCCTGCGCGGCGACCTCGACGAGATCGAGGTTCTTGCCGTAGGCGTAGTCGCGCGCCTCGTCCGTGGTCTTGATTCCGAGCTGGGCCCCGTCGTCGTCGATCAGCCGCACGCGGGAGACGCGGATCGCATCGTTGATGCGCGTCGTGTCGCGCGGCGCGGGACGGGTCTGCTCGAACGGCCGGCGTCTGGGCCTCAAAGGCAAATCACCAAGTTGGGCTTGTCCCTCCTCGTTTAGCTCTCACAACATGAAAAGCCGCTGACATGCAGCGGCCCGTTTCCTCGTCGTACTGGTGTTCAGCCAGCACAGTGACTCGGTTGAACCTCCGCGGTCCTCGTGGGCCCGGGAGGTGAGGAACGGTCCGCCCCTGCTTTTCAGGCCTCAGAGGGTAGCAAGCTTGGCGAGAAGGTCTGGCAGCGACAGCGCGGACTGCTCGCCGCCGCGCTCGCGCACCGCGAGGCTCTCGTCGCTCTCGCGGTCGCCGTACACGATCGCGACGGGGATCTTCTCGAGCTCGGCCGCGCGGATCCGCTTCCCGATCGTCTCGGTCGGCTCCATCGCTTCCGCGCGGTAGCCGGCCTCGCGCAGGCGACGCGCGAGGTCATCGGCCGCCGCGAAGTGGGCCTCACCGACAGGCAGCACGCGAATCTGCACCGGTGCGAGCCAGAACGGGAACGCGCCCGCGTAGTGCTCGATCAGGATCCCGATGAAGCGCTCGAGCGACCCGAAGCTCGCCCGGTGGATCACGTACGGCGTGTGCTCCTGGTTGTCGGCGCCCATGTAGGAGAGGCCGAAGCGCTGCGGCATCTGCGAGTCGAGCTGGATCGTCCCCATCTGCCACGAGCGGCCGAGCGAGTCGGTCATGTGGAGGTCGATCTTCGGCCCGTAGAACGCACCGTCGCCCTCGTTGAGCTCGTACTCGAGACCGCGCCGCTCGAGCGCCGCCTGGAGCGCCGCCTCGGTGAAGTCCCACTCCTCGTCGGTGCCGAGCTTGTTCTCCGGGCGGGTCGAGAGCTCGAACTTGTACTCGAGCCCGAACAGCTCGTAGAGGTACGAGGTGAAGTCGAGGCAGCCGAAGATCTCGTCCTCGATCTGCCCGCGCGTGCAGAAGAGGTGCGAGTCGTCCTGGGTGACGTGCCGCACGCGGGTCAGGCCGTGCAGGGTCCCCGCAAGCTCGTTGCGGTGTAGCGTCCCCGCTTCGGCGAGCCGCAGCGGCAGCTCGCGGTAACTCCGGAGCCGCTCGCCGAAGATCAGCATGTGGCCCGGGCAGTTCATCGGCTTGAGCCCGAAAGTGCGCTCGCCTTCCGGGATGAGGAACATGTGCTCCCGGAACTTCTCCCAGTGGCCCGAGGTCTCCCAGAGCGTCTTGTCGAAGATCACCGGAGTCTTCACCTCGACGTAGCCGCGCTTCAGGTTCTCGCGGCGGCGCAGGTCCTCGAGCACGTTCCAGACCACCATCCCCTTCGGGTGCCAGAACGGTGAGCCGGGCGAAGCCTCGTCCATGTGGAAGAGGTCGAGCTCGGTGCCGAGCCGGCGGTGGTCCCGCTGTCGCGCGAGCTCCAGCCGCTCGAGGTACGTATCGAGATCCTCCTGCGAGTAGAAGGCCGTGCCGTAGATGCGGGTCAGCTGCGGGTTGGCCGCGTCGCCGCGCCAGTACGCGCCGGCGAGACCGGTCAGCTTGAGCGCCTTGATCGGCTTCGAGTCCTGCAGGTGCGGGCCGCGGCAGAGGTCGGTGAAGTTGCCCTGCGTGTAGATCGAGATGTCGCCCTCTGCGCTGTCGACGAGCTCGACTTTGTACGGATCCGCCGCGAAGAGCTGCCTCGCCTGGTCGCGATCGATCTCCTGCCGCACCCACTCTCGGCCCTCGGCGAGCTCGCGGTCGATCTCGGCCTGGATCGTTTCCAGATCCTCTTCGCGGATCGGCTCGGGGAAGTCGAAGTCGTAGTAGAAGCCGTTCTCGATCGGCGGTCCGATCGCGAGCTTCACTCCCGGATAGAGCTGGGTGACCGCTTCCGCCAGCAGGTGCGCGGACGAGTGACGGAGCACGGCGAGCGCATCCGGGTCGTCCTTGTCCCGCGTCGTTAGGAACTGGATCTTCTCGCCGTCGGCGAGCGGAAGTCGTACGTCCTGCACACGTCCGTCGATGCGCACGAGAACGGCCTGCTCGGCGAGCTTGGGGCCGATCGTGCGCGCCGCGTCGAGCCCGGTCGCGCCGTCGGGAAGTTCGAGCTCTGAGTTGTCGGGAAGAACGACCTTCATGGATGAGCCGGCCAAGGATATGCACCCCCGCGAGGACGATAGGAACGAGGAAATCGAGGAGTCTCCGGTGCCTGACCCGACCGCGAAGGACACGGACGGAGAGGACGACCCGGAGGCCGACTAGCGGGGTGTCGTGATGCGCTCGGAGCGCATCGCGCAAGTCTAGCGACGAAACTCCATGAGAATCCAGGGCGCGATGTGCCCGTCGTCGGCCTCGTGACGGGAAACCTCGACGAAGCCGGCGCGCTCCCAGGCGCGGACGGCGCCCTCGTTCCAGACGTACGGGTCGACGGTGACGCGCTCACGGCCACGCTCCCTGACCAGGTGCTCGGCCATCGCCCGCGCTGCGTCCGAGCCCAGCCCGCGACCGCGCGCAACCGGGATCAGGAACATGTCGAGCCCGTCGGCGTGCACCTGGAGGAAGCCGACCGGGTCGCCCCTCTCCTCGACGATCCAGGCCTCGACGTCCTCGCGTGCGAGCCGTTCCTCCATCTGGGCGCGGGTGAAGGTCTCGTCGTCCCAGTAGCGCGCGACGTCCGGGTCGGCATGCCACGCAACCAGACGCTCGACGTCGCCGTCGTCGGCGCGCCGGAGCGCAGTCAGTCGTCCTCGTACCTGAACTCCCATTGCACCGTCACGTTCTCCGTCGCGCCGCCTGCGCTGCGGTAGAGCGCGTTCGCCGGGCCGTTTCCCGGGTCGGTGAGCACGAAGCCGGCCCGGATAGCGCGCTCGCGCGCGAGCTCGGCCAGCCGCGCGAGCAACGCCGAGCCGATGCCGCGTCGCTGGTGGCTCTCGGCGACGTCCACCTCGTAGACGAACAGCTTCGCCCGGTCGCCGTGGCGCCGCGGCAGCTCGTGTGCGAGGACGAGCCCGACCGGCCGCTCGCCGTCGAAGGCCACGAGCATCAGGGTTCGCGGATCCGCAAGCAGCGCCTCAGGATCGCCCGGGCCGTCGTAGGTTGCGAGCTCTCGAACGACATCCTCGTCACCCGGCGCGAGCAGGCGAACCGAGATCCCGTCCAGACCCGTTGCCGATTCAGGGACCTCATCCACCAGCAAGGAGGATCGCATGCCCGGCAAGCGACCGAGCGTCAAGAACGAGAAGCAGTACGAGAAGCTGAAGGAGAAGGGAATGTCGAAGGAGCGCGCGGCGAAGATCGCCAACTCGCCGGGCGCCTCGAGCCGCGGCGGCAAGGCGTCGGGCTCGGGTACACGACGGAGCAACTCGAGCCAGGGCGGAACGACCGCGCAGAAGAAGGCGGCCGGCCGCAAAGGCGGCCGCGCCACCGCGCGCAAGTCGTAGAAAGAAGAAAGGGCGCCTCCTGCGAGGCGCCCTTTACGACGCAGCCGTCGGCTGGTTAGCCAACGGGGACGACGTTGCGAGCCTCGGGGCCCTTCTGGCCTTCAGCCGGCTCGAACTCGACGCGCGCGCCTTCGGCGAGGGACTTGAAGCCCTCGGAGCTGATCGCGCTGAAATGAACGAAAACGTCCTTGCCGCCCTCGTCCGGGGTGATGAAGCCGTACCCCTTCGCGTCGTTGAACCACTTAACGGTTCCAGTTGCCATATGTAAAACACCTCCCTCCGCGGAGTTCTGAACGGACGGGAGGCGCGATGGACGCGCGACCGGGTCTCGCTCTAGTGCTAGTGCCGACCGAACGGTAGCGACAATCCGGGCTTGATGCACGTTCTCGCCGCTCCGGACAAGTTCCGCGGAACGCTCACCGCACGCCAAGCTGCGGCGGCGATCGCCGCGGGAGCGGCACGCGCGGGCTGGACGGCGTCCGAGCTTCCGCTCGCGGACGGCGGCGAGGGCACGCTCGACGCGCTGGGCGGCGGCAACCGGTGGGCGACCGTCACGGGACCACTCGGGCACCCCGTCGAGGCGGAGTGGCGCCTGGAGGAGGACGGCACCGCGATCGTCGAGGCAGCGCTCGCCTGCGGGCTCACGCTCGCCGGCGGCGCAGAGCGGAACGACCCGCTCGCAGCGACGAGCCGCGGCGTCGGAGAGCTCGTTGCCGCCGCGATCGCCGAGGGTGCGGCGCGGATCGTCGTGGCCGTGGGAGGCGTGGCCTCAACCGACGGCGGCGTCGGCGCGGTCGAAGCGATCCCCACGCCGCTCCCGGTGCCGCTCGACGTCGCGTACGACGTCCAGACGCGGTTCCTCGACGCCGCGGACGTCTTCGCACCGCAGAAGGGAGCGACACCCGAGCAAGTGGCGATCCTGCGCGAGCGGCTCGCGCACCTCGAAGTGCCCGACCTTCCCGGTTCGGGCGCTGCGGGAGGACTCGCCGGTGGACTCGCGGCGATCGGTGGAAGGCTCCTCGTCGGTTTCGACTTCGTGGTGGAGCGAGTCGGCTTCGACGAGCTCCTCGCGGAGGCCGACCTCGTCGTCACGGGCGAGGGTCTCGTCGATGCGACGTCGTCGACGGGCAAGGTCGTCGGACGGGTACTCGACCGCGCAAGCGCCGCGGGGGTCGAGGCGCTTGTTCTGGCGGGAAGCGTGGCGCCGGGAAGCCCGATCGACGCGATCTCGCTCGTGGCGCGCTACGGTCCAGAGCGTGCGCTCGCCGAGCCGGCGGAGTGTCTGACCGAGCTGGTCGAAACGGGTCTAGCGACTCGCCGAAACGGACCCTAAGCTGCAGGGCCGAATGCCGAAGCCAGTCGAAAGAAAGGGACCGCATCTCCCCTATCGCCCGGGCCTCGACGGCCTGCGCGCGATCGCCGTCGCCGGCGTCTTCCTCTACCACTCGCGCATCGACTGGCTCCCCGGCGGCTTCCTCGGCGTCGACCTCTTCTTCGTCCTCAGCGGCTACCTGATCACGTCGCTCTTGCTCGTGGAATGGGAGGCGCGCAACCGCATCGACCTGCGCCGCTTCTGGCTGCGGCGGGCGCGACGGCTCCTGCCGGCGCTCGTCGTGGTCGTGCTCGCGGCGCTCGTCCTGGCGGCGATCTTCGCGCGCGACAACCTCGCGCACACCCGAGGCGACGCGATCAGCTCGCTCCTCTACTACACGAACTGGCACGAAATCATCGCCAACCACTCGTACTTCAACCTCATGGGCCGCCCATCGCTGCTGCAACACCTCTGGTCGCTGGCAGTGGAGGAGCAGTTCTATGTCATCTGGCCGCTGCTGCTCGTGCCGGGACTCGTCCTGCTCGGCCGCAAGAGGCTTCCGTTCCTCGTCGTCGCCGGCATCGCGGGCTCGGCGGCGCTCATGTGGGTCCTCTACAACCCGACCGATCCGACTCGCGTCTGGAACGGCACCGACACGCGCGCCTTCCTGCTCCTCATGGGCATCTTCCTCGCGCTCGTCTGGCCGTATGTCGAGCGGATGCGACGCGCGGTACCGCTGCTCGAACTGTTCGGTGTCGCGGCGCTCGTCGCGACCATCCTGCTCTTCCGGCAGATGCACGACTACGACCCCACGCTCTGGCAGGGCGGAGACCTCGCTGCCTCGTTCTGCTTCATGGTGCTGATTGCCGCCGTCGCCCATCCGAAGACCGGGCTCGGCGAGGCGCTCGGCGTGCAGCCGCTGCGATGGCTCGGCGAACGGAGCTATGGGATCTACCTGTGGCACTGGCCGGTGATCGAGCTCATGCGGCCGGGCGTGGACATCTCGTGGACGGGGCCGGGTGTCGTCGTCGCGCAGGCTGCGATCGTCCTCACCGCAGCGGAGCTTTCGTACCGCTTCGTCGAGCAGCCGATCCGCACCGGGAGCCTGCAAAGGCGGCTCGCCCAGCG
>DASSLB010000153.1:0-3073 GCA_035689945.1 Gaiellaceae bacterium
CCGCGAACGCGACCGGATCAAGCAGGCGTACTGGCGAGCGTTGGACGACGCGATCAGTGAGGCCGACGCCAAGCACCGGCTGCACCATCTGCGCCTACCGGTCCGTCACCGCCGCCGCTGGCGATCGACCAACCTGCTCGAGCGCTCGCTCGGCGAAAGTCAAGCGCCGCACGAAGGTGATGGGCCGCTTCCCCGGCGAGACCAGCTGCCTCACGCTCGTCTGGGCCGTACTCGATCTGCTGATCACTCACCAGACCAACGGCATCCGCTTCAGCCAACTCGACTACCAACGCCTCAAACGAGCGAGACACGAAGGTACCGAGCAAACGATCCCCGAGGAGGTGACAGCCGCATAGACTGACCATCACCGGGAACCGAATTCACAGCGCCAAAGAGACGCCACCCGGTTCCGCGAGGGTGTCCGACTAACTGTGTAGGCGGTTGATGGGTTAGTCGGGTAGCCGGTCTCCGAATTGGATCTTGAACGCGAGGAGGGCTTTAGTCCAGCCCTGGGTTCGGGTCCATTGCGGGACGGCGTTTTGGATCGCGAGGTAGATCAGTTTGCGGGCCGCGTCCTCGGTCGGGAAGTGGCCCTTGGTCTTGACCGCCTTTCGTAGTTGTCGGTTGAGCGCCTCGATCGCGTTGGTCGTGTAGATCACGCGGCGAACCTCGGGTTCGAAGGACAGAAACGGGGTCACGTACTCCCAGCGCTCTCGCCATGCCTGGGCGATCACCGGCAGCTGCTGACCCCACTTCTGCTCGAAGGTCTCGAGCGCCTGCAGGGCGTGGTCGGCGTCGATCGCGGTGTAGATCGGTTTCAGATCCTTGACGACCGCGTCGTACTGACGGCGTGGGACGTACTTGAGGCTGTGGCGGATGAGGTGCACGATGCAGGTCTGGACTGTGGTCTGCGGGTAGATCGCTTCGATCGCCTCGGGGAACCCTTTGAGCCCGTCGACGCAGCAGATCAGGATGTCCTGGACGCCACGCTGTTTCAGCTCGGTGAGGACCTGCATCCAGAACTTCGCGCCCTCGTTGGCCTGAAACCACATGCCCAGCACCTCGCGCTCGCCGTCCATGCCGATCGCCAATGCGAGGTAGCAGGCCTTGCGCTGCACCGAACCGCCGTCGCGGATCTTGAGCACCAGCGCGTCCAGAAAGACGACTGGGTAGACGTCATCCAAGGGGCGCTGCTGCCACGCGCGGGCGTCGTCCATGACCGCGTCGGTGACGCGGCTGATCAGATCCCGGCCGACGTTGACGCCGTAAAGCTCGCGTAGGTGCGCCTCGATGTCTCGCGTCGACATTCCGCGGCTGTAGAGCGCCAGGATCTTCTCATCGAACCCCTCAAAGCGCCGCCGGCGCTTTCTGACGATCTTCGGCTCAAACGAACTGTCACGATCGCGCGGCGGGCGGATCGTGACCGGTCCGTAATCGGTGATCAACGTCTTGGGCTCGCCTTTCCCGTTGCGCGTGTTCCCGGCCCCGCCGGGCGGCTCCTGGTGCGGCTCGTAGCCGAGGTGGTCGGTCAGCTCGACCTCCATCGCCCGCTCGACGAGCTATACCCGAAAGTTGTGGATGCACGTAGAGAGGAAGGCGGCGTACCTTCCCGGTTGATCAAGACCGACCGCCGTGAGGCGGGAAAGGAAGGCACGCCATGGTGGATGTTCGCAGGCTCCCGGTCGGGGAGAATGACGAAGGGATCCGAGTCTCGTTGGATGAGCTTGCTCGGGAGGGCGCTCGTCGGATGATTGCGACCGCTCTCGAGGCGGAGGTTAACGAGTACGTCGCTCGGTTTGCCGACGACCTCGATGAGAACGGTCATCGGCTGGTGGTGCGCAACGGCCGCGCCCGGGAGCGGAAGGTGACGGTTGGGTCCGGGACGGTGCCGATCCGCGCTCCGCGGGTCAACGATAAGCGCATCGACGAGGAGAGCGGGGAGCGCGAGCGGTTCAGCTCACGGATCTTGCCGGCGTACGCGCGCCGCTCGCCGAAGGTGACCGAGGTGCTGCCGATCCTGTACCTGCGCGGGCTCTCGACCGGTGACTTCCGGCCGGCGCTCGTCGATCTGCTCGGCGAGGACGCCTCAGGGCTGTCGCCCAGCTCGATCCAGCGGCTCACGGAGAGTTGGCAGGCCGAGCACGAGGCGTTCCGCAAGCGGGAGCTGCGCTTCCATCGCTACGCGTACTGGTTCGTCGACGGCGTGCACGTGAGCGTGCGGCTGGGCGAGGACCCGAAGCTGTGCCTGCTGGTCGTGATCGGTGTCCGCGAGGACGGAACCAAGGAGCTGCTGGCGGTCGAGGACGGATACCGGGAGTCGACCGAGTCGTGGGCCTCGGTGATGCGCGACCTGAAGCACAGGGGCGCGAACGAGCCCAAGCTCGTGGTCGGCGACGGCGCGCTGGGGATCTGGGCCGCGCTGCGGGACGTGTACCCGGGCGCGCGCCGGCAGGCGTGCTGGGTGCACGCGATCGCGAACGTGCTCGACTGCATGCCCAAGCGACTGCAGCCGCGAGCGAAGAGCACGCTGCACGAGATCATGGAAGCCCCCACGCGGGTGGCGGCGGGGCAGGCGCGGCAACGCTTCCGGGACGAGTTCGAGGCCAAGTACCCGAAGGCGATCGCGAAGCTCGACCGTGATTGGCAGCATCTGACCGCGTTCTATGACTTCCCGGCCGAGCACTGGCGCCACCTGCGAACCAGCAACACGATCGAAAGCTCGTTCGCGACCGTCAAGCTCCGCACCCGGGTGACGAAGGGCGCGGGCTCGAAGAAGGCGGCGCTGGCGATGGCCTACAAGCTGCTCGATGCCGCCCAGGAACGCTGGCGACGGTTCAACGGACACGAGCTCGTCGCTGACGTGCTCGCTGGCGTGAAGTTCAAGGACGGGATCCGGGTCACCGACGACAACAACGACAACGAGAACAACGACGAGAAGGTCGCCGCCTGAGGATCCTCACTCGATGTCATCCACAACATTTGACAATTGCTCGGCAGCTCATCGCCCCGCGCCTCGCCGAACTCCTCGTCCCCGGCCTCATCAGTCGCCTTGACCTGCTCAACGATCTCCATC
>DASSLB010000154.1:0-22650 GCA_035689945.1 Gaiellaceae bacterium
TATCGCTACGGCCAGGTCGGCGTACCAGGCAGTGGGCCGAATCATCTGTCGAACCCGGACGACGCCATGATGCTGCCGGACGGCTCGATCGTTCTCGCAGACATCAAGAACTGCCGCCTCCTCGTGCTCCGTCCGCCGTCGCACCAGCCGGCCGAGACGCTCGGCAGCCCGGTTCGAGGCTGCATTCACGACCCGCCGCTCGCGTGGGGGAGCCCGAACGGAGCATTCCCACTCCAGGGCGGCGGTGTGCTCGTGACCGAGATCAACGGCGCCTGGGTCGACGCACTATCGGCGACCGGACACCTTCTCTGGTCGACGCATCCTCCCGGCGTCTACTACCCATCCGACTCGAACGAGGTTCGGCCCGGCCTGTACGTCACCGTCGGCTGGCAGAGCCCAGGGATCCTCGAGACCTTCGATCGCACCGGCCGCCTCCATTGGCGCTACCACCCACGTCCTGGCGATCCGCCGCTCGACCATCCCTCGCTCGCCGAGCCGCTCCCAAACGGAGATTTCCTCGTCACCGACGATTTCAACGATCGCGTCGTCGTGATCGACCCGCACACCAACCGCGTCGTCTGGCAGTACGGTCACTCCGGCGTGCCGGGCAGCACGCCTGGCTACCTTTCACGGCCTGACGGCGTCGATCTCGTCCCACCGGCGGCACTTCTGACCCGCATCCACGCAAGCATTCGGCTACGCGGGTGACTGCTCCGACGGAACGGCGGCGCCGTCGGCGGCGCCGGCGGCGCTCCAAGCTGCCGCTGGTCGCCGTCCTCCTGCTCGTCGTAGTCGCCGTCGTGGGCGTGCTCACCCACCACCACTCGAACCCGAAGGCGGCGGCCAAGAACCGGGCCCTCTTGGCTGCCAAGCGCGCGCGTCGGCGCGCACGCATCGCGAACACGCCGGTCACGATCCGCGGGCCGCTTCCGGGGGCATTGCTGATTGCCGACCGCGGAAACGATCGAATCCTCCTCGTCGACTCGCACCGGCGGATTCTCTGGCGCTTTCCGACCGGGCGTGATCGGCGCCTCGGACGGCAACTCGTCTTTGACGACGACACGTTCGTCGAACCCGGCGGGAAGGCCCTCATCTCGAACGAGGAGGATCACCAGGACATCGTCTCGATCAACATTCGGACGCACGCCGTCACGCGGCTGTACGGCACACCGGGCGTCAAAGGCGGAGGCCCGAACGAGCTCAACTGGCCCGACGACGCATACGTCCTGCCCGACGGAACGATGACGGTGGCGGACGCCTACAACTGCCGCATCCTCTTCATACGCAACCACCGCATCGTCCGGCAGATCGGCCGTACCGGAGTCTGCGTCCACGATCCACCAAGGACGCTCGGCGCGGTCAACGGCGACACCCCGCTCCCCGACGGAGGCGTGCTCGTCTCGGAGATCAACGGCGCCTGGATCGACAACTTCAGCCCGACGGGAAAGCTCCGCTGGTCGTTCCAGGCACCGGTGGCGTACCCGTCGGATCCGCAACCGCTCTCGGGCGGGCGAATTCTCCTCGCCGATTACGCGAGCCCCGGCGCCGCGGTGATCGTGAACCGGCGCGGGGAGGTGCTTTGGCGGTATAGACCGACCGTCGGCTGGGGCGTGCTCAACCATCCGTCGCTCGCGGTCATGCTCCCGAACGGGAACATTGCGATCAACGACGACTTCAACCACCGGGTGGTGATCGTCGACCCACACACGCGGCGCATCGTCTGGTTCTACGGCCACCGCGGAGTTCCGGGCCGCGGAGCGAATGAGCTACACACACCAGACGGGATGGACTTCATCCCGCTCGGCCCACACGAGAAGCCGCTCTGGCAGCTCGTGCATCATCCATAGCGCACGAACATATGTTCGCTTAGACTGCGGGGATGACGCTACCGCAGCGAGTCGATGAAGCCGACGCGCGGCGCGTGAATGTTGAGCACACGGACGGAGACGCCACAAGGACGGAATCCATGCACGACGTCCGGCGGCACCGAGATGAAGGTCCCGGGGCCGACGCGATGCCATTCGCCGTCCTGGAAGAACTCGACCTCGCCCTCGAGTATGTAAAACGAGTCGGTGTGGTCGGGGTGGGAGTGCGGGTCGACACCTTCGAACCCCGGCTCGAAGGTGAGCTCGATCACCTCCAGGTGTGGCAGCTCGCCGAGGACGCGACCGCTGCGGTAGCCGCGGTCCAGCCGCTCGCCCTCGCCCGGCCGCGTGAAGAACGCCTCCTCCATGGCATCGCATCATGACGTACGTCGAGCTGCACGCGCACTCGGCGTACTCGTTCCTCGACGGCGCGTCGCAGCCGGAGGAGCTCGCGGCACGCGCGGCCGAGCTCGGTTACGAGGCGCTCGCGCTCACCGACCACGACGGGGTCTACGGCTCGCTCGAGTTCGCGCACGCGGCGAAGCACTTCGGCGTGCGGCCGATCACCGGCACCGAGGTCACGCTCGCTGACGGCTCGCACGTAACGCTCCTCGTCGAGAGCGCGCGCGGCTACGCGAACCTCTGCCGACTCCTGACCGCCGCGCACGCGCACACGCGAGACGGCACGAACCGCGAACCGTCGCCGCCACGGCTCGACCAGGGGTTGCTTGAAGAGCTGAACGAGGGACTCGTCTGCCTCTCCGGCTGCGCGCGCAACGGCCTTGCCGTGCGTGACCCGAACGCGGCAGCCCGGCTGGCGCACACCTTCGGCCGCGACCGCTTCTATGTCGAGCTGCAGCGCCCATACGAACGCGGCGACGCGCGCCGGAACGCGCTCCTGCGCGACCTCGCCTCCTCGCTCGCCGTCCAGACCATCGCGACGGGCGACGTCCACGCGCACGACCGCAGCCGGGTTGCGCTCCAGGATGTGCTCGTCGCCGTCCGCTGCTGCACCTCGCTCGAGGGCTGCGAGCAGGAACGGCGCGGCAACCACGAGTCCGTCCTGCTGTCCCCGGCGGAGATAGAAGACCGCTTCGCATCTGATCGGGATTCCATTCGTCGAACCACTGAGCTTGCGGAACGCCTCGAGTTCGACCTAACGGAGGAGCTCGGCTACCGCTACCCGGACTTCTCCGACGGTGCCGAGCCGGCGATCGTCCAGCTGCGCCACGTCTGCGAGAGCGCGTTCGTCGAGCGCTACTCCGACCTCAACGGCCACAAGCGGCGCGTGCGGCGGCGCCTCGAGGAGGAGCTCGCGCTCATCGACGAGCTCGGCCTCGCCGGCTTCTTCCTCCTCCACTGGGAGGTGCTCGAGCTCGCGCGCGAGGTCGCGCTCGAGGTTCGCGGACCGGACTCGATGCGCCACGTCCTGCCGCCGGGGCGAGGGCGCGGCTCCTCGGTCGGCTCGCTCGTCTGCTACCTGACCGGCCTCTCGCACGTCGACCCGGTCGCGAACAACCTCTCGCTCGGCCGCTTCCTCAACCGCGAGCTCGCGTCGGTGCCGGACATCGACCTCGACTTCCCGCGGGACATCCGGGAGAAGCTCATCGTTCGCGTCGTCGAGCGCTACGGGCAAGAGCACGCTTCGCTCGTCGCTGCCTTCGCGACGTACCGCTCGCGCGGCGCGATCCGCGACGTCGGCAAAGCGCTCGGCCTGCCGTATGCCGACCTCGAGCGGCTCGCCCGGTTGACCGATGGCTGGAACGCGCAGCGCGTCGCCGACGAGATCGCCGCATTGCCCGACGCAGCGACGAAGCTCCGCTCACCACGCTGGCGCGCCTTCGGCGCCCTCTGCACCGAGATCGCGGGCCTGCCGCGCCACATCTCCCAGCACCCGGGCGGGATGGTCATCTCGTCGCGGCCGCTCGTCGAGCTCGTGCCGGTGCAGCCGGCGGCGATGGAAGGCAGGCAGATGTGCCAGTGGGACAAGGACTCGTGCGCCGACGCCGGCTTCCTCAAGATCGATCTGCTCGGACTGGGGATGCTGTCGGCGGTCGAGGAGTGCGTCGACCTGATCGCACGGAACCGCGGGGAGAAGATCGACCTCTCTCGCGTCCGGCTAGACGACAAGAACGTGTTCGCGGAGATCCAGAAGGCCGACACCGTCGGCTGCTTCCAGATCGAGAGCCGTGCCCAGATGCAGGTCATCCTCCGCACGCGGCCGGAGACGATCGACGACATCACAGTGCAGGTCGCGCTCGTGCGGCCGGGGCCGATTCAGGGCAAGGCCGTGCACCCGTACGTCGAGAGGCGGCAGAAGCTGCGCGACGACCCGTCCTACCGCGCGCCCGCCGACCACCCACTGCTCGAGGAGCCGCTGCGCGAGACGCTCGGCGTCGTCGTCTTCCAGGACCAGGTGCTCGACGTCGCCGTCCACCTCGCCGGCTTCAGCGTGGGGGAGGCAGAGGGACTGCGGCGTGCGATGAGCCGCAAGCGCTCGCTCGCCGCGCTCGAGGCGTGGCGCGAGCGGTTCGTCGCCGGCGCGCTCGAGAAGGGGGTGAAGGAGGAGAAGGCGCATGAGCTCTACGACAAGCTCGTCGCCTTCTCGGGCTTCGGCTTCCCGAAGTCGCACGCGGCCGCGTTCGGACTGCTCGCGTACCAGTCGGCGTGGCTGCGGCACCACTACGCGCCGGAGTTCCTCGCCGCGCTCCTCAACGCGCAGCCGATGGGCTTCTACCCGCCCGCAACGCTCGTGCGCGACGGGCAGCGGCACGGCGTGGAGACACGTCCGCCCGACGTGAACCGCAGCGACGCCGGATGCACGATCGAGGACGGAGCAGTGCGCGTCGGGCTGAAGTACGTGACCGGTCTCGGGGAGGACGACGCGGAGGCCGTGGCCGCGAACCGGCCCTACTCCTCCGTGCGCGAGCTTGCTCAGCGAACGAGGCTGTCGGAGGACGAGCTGCGCGCGCTCGCCGAGTCGGGCGCCTGCGACTGCTTCGGCTTGCGGCGTCGCGAGCTCCTCTGGCAGCTCGGGCTCGTACCGCGGCCGGCGAACGTGCCGGGCACCGGAGGAGAGGCGAGGCAGCTCGCGCTGCCGCTCGAGCCGACGGTCGCGACGCCCGACCTGCCCGAGCCGACGGTATGGGAGCGGATGCTCGCGGACTACCGGACGACGAGCCTCTCCGTCGGCGTCCATCCGCTCGAGCTCCTGCGCCCGCACCTCCCGCCGGGCACGCTGTCTACCGGGGAGCTGCTGCAGCGGCCGCACCGCGCAAACGTCCAGTTGGCCGGGCTCGTCGTTGCGCGACAGCGGCCGGCGACCGCGAACGGCGTCGTCTTCATGCTCCTCGAGGACGAGCACGCCCAGGTGAACCTCGTGATCGCGCCGCAGGTGTACGAGCGCTTCCGCGCTGTCGTGCGCAGCGAGCCGCTTCTCCTCGTCCGCGGCCGATACGAGCACTCGGACCGCAACCGGAACGTTCTCGTGCGCGAGCTCGTCTCGCTCGCGCCGCTCGCAAGATCCCTGACCGACGGGGCAGACGTCCACACGGCGCTCCCGCGAGCGCACCACTTCGGGCACCGGTAGCGTCCTGCGGGTGCTGCGCGAGATAGCGGAATACCCGAACTCCTTCGGGCCGCTCGCGCCGGGCGATGAGCGGATCGAGACCGACCGCTACACGCTCTGCGTCGGCGCCGGGTCGACCTGGAACACCGTGCAGCGGCAGCGCTTCCCACTGGAACAGGTCGACGAGGTGCTTGTCGAAGTGCGGGAAGCGTTGCGCGCACGCGGGCGAACACAGACGCAGTGGGAGGTCGGAAGCTCGGCGCCGCCGGGACTCGTCGAGGCCCTGCTCGAACGGGGGCTCGCTCCCGACAAGGATCCCTATGCCGTGGCACTCGTGCTCGCGCACGAGCCGCCCGCGGTTGGGCAGAACTTCACCGCTCGCCGGATCGAGACGCTCGCGGAGCTCGAGGCGTCGGCGCGGGTTCAGTGGGAAGCCTTCGGCGCAACGCCGCAAGAGATCGAAGAAGCCCGCCGTCTTCTCCCCGAGCGATTCCGTGACAGCCCGCACCTCCGACACTCGGTGTGGCTGGACGGCGAGATCGTCTGCACCGGCACGTCGACGCCCACCGAGCACGGTCTGCTCCTCTACGGCGGCGCCACGCTCCCGGGCGCCCGCGGTCGTGGCGCCTACCGGGCGCTCATCCGGGCTCGCTGGGACGACGCGGTCGCGCTGGGGACGCCGGCGCTCGTCACCCAGGGAGGCTCGATGTCCCGCCCGATCCTCGAGCGCCTCGGCTTCGAGCGCGTCGGCGAGGTTCACATGCTCATGGACATCTTCTCGTAGCTGGCTCTCGCTATCGAGAGGACAGGCGGAGCCCCGTCTTGTCTCCCAACGCAGCGTTCACGTATGACTCCTCGGCTGCTTCCACCGCGGCCGCGAAGGCGCGCTCGTCGAAGTCGGGGTCGGCGTCGCGCAGCGCTGACAGAAGGGGCGGGTACAGAACGTCATAGACCGGGACCAGCGCTTGCGTGCCGCCTTCGATGTACGCGGTGGCAAGGGTCTGACCGATGATTCCGGCCAATGCCGTCTCACCCACGGTGACGACGGCGTGATAGTTGTGGTCGGCCATCTTGAGCTCGGTGGGCATGGCAACACCTTCTTCGGTAGGCGGCCCACCTGGGAGACTCCCCCTTCGCGACCGACACGGCATCGGGGGAGCCGCTGAGCCTGATCGCGGGAAAGAGGCAGCGAGGCGCGATCGCAGGTCTCATCCGTACCCTGACGTCGTGATCAAGATCTCGTGCGAAGCCTGCGGTTGGGTTGCGATCACCAGCCAGCCGGTCAATGACGTCTGGCGGGAGCACGAATCCGGCTGCCCGGCCGTCGGCGGCGCCGTCCGCCACTTGCCGGACCTGCCGCCGCTACGCCGCCTTCTGCCGACGGTGAACGCGTGCCGTCATCGTCCCGTGCGGCGGCAGATCGCGGTCACGGCCGGAGGCGTGAAGAAGTACGCGGTCATGTGCGAGCTCTGCGGCCGTCTCGTGGGTTAGGACAGGGCCCGCAGGAGGAGATCCGACGTCCGCCGCCTGATCCCTCGCCGGAACGCTCGGAGGTCGGTCCAGCCCCGAGCGTCGCCGAGCTCGAGGAGCAGGCGCACGGCGCGTGGCGAGCGGCATCCCGCGGTCATGACGACCGCTCCCGAACCGTCGGCTCTCGAGCCGGTCAGAGCGGAGAAGGACCCGGCTGCGCCTCCGAGATTGATGAACCGATGCTCGTGGACGAAGAGGCCGAGGCCGGCGTGGCGCGGAAACTTGAGGCCGAGAAGCGCGAGCACTGCCCATTGTCCACGGAACGGAAGTTCCACGTGAGGAGCGGTCATTTGCTCTGCCGTCGGCCGTGTGAGCAGCGCGCAGACGAAGCGGGCGAGGTCAGCGGGAGTCGTCCAGAGCCCCGCTGCAGCCTGCTCGGGGTAGAAGCGCCAGTCGGCCCGGGCGGCTGAGTCTCCCAGGAACTCAGACGGCTGCGCGAAGCTGCTTCGGGCCATCCGAAACGGTTCGAGAATCACCCGTCGCGCGGTTTCCGCGAAGGGGTCGCCGGTCACATCCTCGATCAGCTGCTGAACCACCGCGTAGGCTCCGCCGGAGTAGCGGAAGCGCCCGGCGATCTTCGAGTCCACAGTGACGGCCGGCGTCGCCGCAGGCTCGACGCCCTCCAGTGACTGCGCGAGCGTGGGCACTGGATCTCCCTGCGGATAGCCCGGATAGAAGGGCACATTCGCTCCAGCGGTATGGCCGAGGAGATCCCGAAGCGTTGTCCCTCTGACCTCGCTGTCGAGATCGAGCTCGCCGCGTTCGACCAGCTCCAGTGCCAAAGCGGCCGTCACCGTCTTGGACAGTGAGCCCGCCTGGAACAGGCAGTCGGCTGACGTTGTCGAGACAACTTCGCAGTTCTCGATCACCGCGATTCCGACGATGCCGTCCACCGACGCAAGAATCGCACGGCAGCCCCCACGCGTTTACCAGGCGTGAAACGAAAGGACGGCTTCGCGCCGATCGGTTCGTACGCGGCGCTCGGCGACGGCCGCACCGTCGCTCTCGTCGCAGCGGACGGCTCGGTCGACTTCATGTCGCTGCCGAGTCTCCACTCGCCGACGACGTTCGCGGCGATGCTCGACCCAGAGAAGGGCGGCCGGTTCGCGCTTGCGCCGGCCTCCAAGTTCGAGGTCGCCCGGCGCTATGTCGGTCGCACGAACGTGCTCGAGACGACGTACCGCACGGGCGACGGCGTCGTACGTGTCACCGAGGCGTTGACGCTGCAGGACGGCGGGCTGCTCCCATGGGTCGAGCTGGCCCGAAGGATCGAAGGGGTGGAGGGGCGCGTGCCGCTCGAGTGGCGGATGGAGCCGCGCTTCGAATGGGGACGCGAGGCACCTCGCATCGTCCGCCGCGCAGATCGGCTCATCGCCGAGGGCGACCGCCTCCAACTCGCCGTTCATTCCTGGGACGCCGGGGAGGTCGAGGCGGAGGAAGACGCGCTCGCCGGGTCGTTCGAGCTCGCGGCGGGCGGCACCGCGCTGCTCGCGCTCGTTGCGGCGTTCGAGCAGCCGCTCCACGCGCCGAGCCGCGACCACGTCGAAGCCCGGCTCGACGCGACCCGGCGCGTCTGGGAACGGTGGCTTGGATTCTGGGCCTACGACGGCCCATGGGAGGAGGAGGTCGCGCGGAGCGCGCTCGCGCTGAAGCTCCTCGTGTACGCGCCGAACGGCAGCATCGCGGCTGCGCCGACGACGTCGCTCCCGGAAGTGATCGGCGGCGACAAGAACTACGACTACCGCTACTCCTGGGTGCGCGACTCCGCGTTCACCCTCGACGCCCTGATGCGGCTCGGCCTGCCCGAGCAGGTGCAGGAGTCGTTTGCCTGCCTCCTTCGTGCAGTGCGCCAGACCGCGCCCGACCTGCGACCCTTCTACGACCTCGACGGATGCGTCCCCGAGCGCAGCGAGGAGCTGCCTCACCTCCGCGGCTATCGCGACTCGCAGCCCGTCCGGTACGGGAATGCGGCACGCACGCAGCTCCAGCTCGGTTCGTGGGGCGACCTGCTCGAGACCGCGGCCCTCTACGTCTCGGAGGGGAACGCGCTCGACGAGGAGACAGGGGAGATGCTCGCGAGCTGCGTCGACCGCGTCGCGATCCTCTGGGAGGACGAGGACTCCGGGATGTGGGAGCTCGACGAGCACCGCCACTACACAGCGTCGAAGCTCGCGGTCTGGATGGCGCTCGATCGGGCATTGAGGCTCGCCGGACACGGTCACCTGCCGAACGACCACGTTGCGCAGTGGCGCGAGCAGCATGACCGTCTCCACACCTGGATCGAGGAGAGCTGCTGGTCGGACGAGCTCAGCTCGTACCGCGGTTGGGCCGGCGCGGAGTCTCTCGACGCGGGCGTCCTGAGGGCGGTCCGCATGGGCTACCTCGAGCGAGAGCGTCTCAGCCGCACGGTCGACACGATCCGAGAGCGCTTGGCAGCCGCGCCCGGGCTCATCTACCGCACGAGCGAGCACGTCGGGCAGGAGGGCGCGTTCGTGGCGTGCTCCTTCTGGACTGTCGAGGCGCTTGCGCGGCTAGGGCGCGTCGACGAGGCCTGCGAGACGATGGAGCAGATCCTTCCGTACGGGAACGACCTCGGGCTCTTCTCGGAGGAGATCGACCCGGGCTCCGGCGAGCTCCTCGGCAACTTCCCGCAGGGTCTGAGCCACCTCGCGCTCGTCAACGCCGCAGGCGCTATCCAGGATTACGCTGAGCGTGGCGCCGATACATCGGAGAAGGCAGGTGCGGCGCGAGGTTGAACGCCGTGTTCACGAGCGCGAGATGCGTGAACGCCTGTGGGAAGTTTCCGAGCTGCCGCTTGGCGCGGGGGTCGTACTCCTCGGACATCAGGCCGAGGTCGTTTCCGAGGCCGACCAACCGCCCGAACAGCTCGTGCGCCTCGTCGTGCCGCCCGAGCAGCTCGTAGCAGTCGCAGAGCCAGAACGAACACGGGAGGAAGACTCCTTCGCCGGGAGGCAGTCCGTCCACGCTCTCCTCGTGTGTGCGATAGCGGAGCACGAAACCGTCCTGCAGCAGCTCCCGCTCGACGGCCTCGATCGTGCCGTGAATGCGGGGGTCGGTGGCAGGGAGGAAGCCGACGAGGGGCAGGAGGAGGAGGCTCGCGTCGAGCTCCGGTGAGCCGTACGACTGCGTGAACGAGCCGAGCGAGGAGTCGTAGCCTCGCTCGCAGACGTCGGCGTGGATCTCATCGCGGACCGCGCGCCAGCGGTCGACCGGGCCCTCGAAGTTGTGGTCCTCGACCGTCCGTACGGCGCGGTCGAACGCGACCCAGGCCATGGCCTTCGAATGGACGAAGTGGCGGCGTCCCCCGCGGATCTCCCAGATGCCGTCGTCCGGCTCGCGCCAGGCATCCGCGAGATGGTCGAGCAGGCCGAGCTGGATTGCCCACCCCTGCGGATCCAGCGGCAGGCCGTGCTGTCGCGCCTGGTAGAAGCAGTCGAGCACCTCCCCGTAGACGTCGAGCTGGAGCTGCTCGCTCGCGGCGTTGCCGACCCGCACCGGTTTCGAGCTCTCGTAGCCCGAGAGCCAGGGCAGCTCGAACTCGCTCAGGCGCCGCTCGCCGGCGACGCCGTACATGATCTGGACGTCTGCCGGGTCGCCCGCGATCGCGCGTATCAGCCAGCGCCGCCACTGGCCCGCCTCATCGGCGTGGTTGCAGTGGAGGAGAGCCAACAGCGTGAGCGTCGCGTCGCGCAGCCAGCAGTAGCGGTAATCCCAGTTCCGGACCGAGCCGATCCACTCCGGCAGCGACGTGGTCGGCGCGGCGACGATCCCACCGGTCGGCGCGTACGTCAGCGCCTTGAGCACGATGAGCGAGCGGCGGACGAGCGCGTCCCATTCCGGGGACAGGCCGAGCGGGCACGCCTCGCTCCACTCCCGCCAGAAGCCCTCCGTGTCGGCGAGCGCCTGCTCGGGATCGATCGCCTCGGGCGTCTCCTCGTGCGACCGGAACCAGGTGAGGACGAGCGGAACGCGCTCACCTTCGTCGACCGAGAACTCCGAGATCGTGCGCAGGTCCTCGCCGCGGGTCTCCCCGTGCGTGCGAAAGCAGAGCGCGTCGGGGCCGGCGATGGCGACGCGGGTGTCTTCCTCGTGCGTGCGCTTGCGCACCCACGGAACGATGCGGCCGTAGTCGAAGCGGATCGTCAGTTCGGAGCGAAAGTGGACGCGGCCCTCGACGCCCTCGACGATGCGGACGATGTCGGGCGCCTTGCCGCGCGGCGGCATGAAGTCGAGCACGCGCGCCACCCCGTCTTCGGCCTGCCAGGTCGTCTCGAGGACGAGTGTGTCGTGGAGGTACCGGCGGGTGCTCGTCGCCTCCGTTACCGGCTCGAGGAGCCAGCGGCCGTTGTCGGGCCCGCCGAGCAGGGCGGCGAAGCACGCGCCGGAGTCGAAGCGGGGGAAGCAGAGCCAGTCGATCGAGCCGCCACGGTCGACGAGCGCCGCAGTCTGCAGGTCGCCGAGCAGCGCGTAGTCCTCGATGCGCGGCATCAGCGGTTCTCGATCTCCAGCCCGAGCTCCGGCCAGCGCTTGCGGACGGCGCGGTTGAAGGAGTCCTCGTACGCCTCTGCAGCGTCCTCGTCGAGGGTGCGGGCGAAGCGGTCGCGCATGTCCGCGAGCGCCTCGGTCGCCGTCTCGACTGCGTCGGAGAAATCTCCGTACATCTCTTCTCGGTCTTCGCGATCGGCGCTCTCGTAGGCGCGGTACCTGTCGCGGCATTCCTCGAGCAGATCAGCCTCGTCCTCGACGAAGAGATCGAGCTGGCGGGTGATCACGTCGCGGAAGGGATCGCGCCGCAGCCTCACGCGATCTCCTCGTAGAGCTCGAGATGCGCCCGCGCTGCGGCGTCCCAGGTGAGCTCCTCCCGCGCGCGCCTTGCGCCGGCCCGGGCCTGCTCGAGCGCATCGGAGTCGGAGAGCAGCTCGTGGACGGCGGTCGCCAGCCCGGCCACGTCCCCGGGCTGAACCACGCGGCCCGCGTCGAATCGCTTGACGGGCTCAGCGATGCCGCCGACGTCGTAGGCGACCGCGGGGATGCCCGCGCCGAGCGCGCGTAACAGAGCACCGCTCTGGTCGAGCTCGGGCCGGTACGGAAAGACGGCGATCGTCGCGTCGCCGAGAGCTCGGTCGCTTTCCTCAGCGGACAGGTAACCCAACCGCCACTCGACCTCGAGTCCGTTCGCCGCCGCTCGGTACGGCTCGAGCGGCTCCAGGGGGTCGCCCGCGACGAGGAGCCGAGCGTCGCCCGCCTCTCGCACCGCCTCGATCGCGTCGCCGAGCCCTTTGTACGGCCGGATCATCCCGAAGGCCAGCACCGTGCGCCCGTCGTCGCGCCGTTCGGGCTCGCTCGGGAAGACGGGGTGGGGGATCATCCTCAACCGCTCCGGGTCGACCCCGAGCTCGCCGAGCGTCTTCCGGCCGTTCTCGCTGTGCACGACGATGCGGTCAAACCGCGTGAAGAGCCGCCGCCACAGCTCCGTGCGATGGGCGGTCCGACGGGGGAGGAGGTCGTGCGCGGTGAAGACGGCCGGTAGGTGCGGGCGGAAGAGGAACGCGTCGAGCTCGGGCGCGGGCAGCCACTGCATGTGGAGCACGTCCGCGCGGAGGCGGCGAAGCGCGGCCAGCCCGAGCGGGTGCTCCGCGACCTTCAGCGGCAGGCGCAGCGGTGAGCGGCCGAAGACGCGCGACGAGAGAGGATAGAAGACCTCGCGGCGGCGGTATCCGTCGGGCTCCGGCGCAGCGCCGAAGCGGAAGCGGGAGGTCACGAGCTCGACGTCCGCGCCCGCTCGCGCGAGCGCCGCCGCCAGCTCGTGGTCGTACGGCGGCGTGAAGGCCGGCGGATCGGCGAGCAGAACGCGCACGGCTCCGTACGCTACGCCGTGGCCATGCTCGTCCGGACATGGAACCTCTTCCACGGGAACGCGTCCCCGCCCGAGCGCGGGGCGTTCCTACGCCGCATGATCGAGCTCGTGACGGGGGACGGTGCCGACGTGGTCTGCCTCCAGGAGCTGCCGGTCTGGGCGCTCGGCCACCTGGAGCGCTGGAGCGGAATGCATGCAACGGCCGCCGTCGCGAGGAAGCCGCTGCTTCCGTTCGGCGCGCGCCTGGTGACAGACCTGCACCACGGGCTTCTGCGCTCGGCGGTGACCGGCGAGGCGGACGCGATCCTCACGCGCAAGCCGACGCAGGATCTCGGTACGCACGTCATGGGCCAGACGAGGCTGCGGCGCATCGCGCAGGTGGTCTCCCTCGACGGCGTCACGATCGTGAACTTCCACATCGACGGCAGGCGCGAACAGTTCGACCGCGTCCTCGCGCTCGCGGGCGACCGGTCCATCGTCGCAGGCGACGCGAATCTCGTCGCGCCGGTGGCAGAGGGCTTCTCGACGCCGCTCGCCGGCAGCATCGACCAGATCCTCGTCCGCGGGCTCGACCTGGTCGACGGGCCGGCCGCGTGGCCGCGAGGTCGACGCGTCGTCGGGGGTCGCGTGCTGTCCGATCACGCGCCGGTCGAAGCGGTGGTCGAGTGACGTTCGAGGAGGCGCGGGCGCAATTCCCGGTGCTCGAGCGCTACGCGTACCTCAATGCCGGCTCGAACGGCCCCTTGCCGCGGGCGGCCGTGGACGCGGCGCGGGCGCGACTCGAGCGCGATCTCGCGGAGGGCCGGAGTGGGATGGCGTGGGTCGAGGAGATCCGGGCGATGCGCGAGCGCGTTCGCGCCGGGATCGCAGCCGTCCTCGGGACGACGGCCGATTTCGTCGCTCTGACCGACTCGACGACGCGTGGGTGCCAGGTCGTCGTCAACGGCCTCGGGCTGGGCGCGGACGACGAGATCGTCACGACCGACCAGGAGCACTTCGGATTGATCGGGCCGCTCCACGCGAGCGGTGCGCAGGTCGTGGTCGCGGAAGCGGACGAAGAGGCTCTCCTCGCCGCCGTGACGCCGCGTACACGGTTGATCGCCACTTCCCACGTCCTCTGGACGACAGGCCGAAGGCTCGATCTCGCACGGCTGCGGCAACCGGGCGGGCCGCCGCTTCTCGTCGACGGCGCCCAGTCGGCGGGCGCGATCCCGGTCGACCTCGCCGGTGCTGACTTCTACACGGTCTCGGCGCAGAAATGGCTCTGCTCGCTCGACCAGTCGGGAGCACTCTTCGTGCGCGATCCCGAACGGCTGCGCGTGGCGCTGCCCAGCATGTATGCGCAGCTGAGCCACGACGTCGACGGCTCATTCGTCCCGAAAGACGGCGCGCGGCGGTTCGACGCCGGCTGGACGGCCGGGCCGTTGCTCGCGGGGCTCGAAGCGGCGTTGGGAGTGCATCCGGAATGGCGATACGACGGCGGAGCTACCGCGGCTGCACGCTGCCGGGAGCTGCTCGAGCCGCTCGTGGAAGTCGTGACGCCCGCGGCTCACTCGACGCTCGTTTCCTTTCGCCCGCCCCGGAATCCGGCGGAGCTCGTGGCGACGCTGGGCGAGCGCGGAGTGATTGTCCGCGAGATTCCGGGCCGACACCTCGTCCGCGCCGCATGCGGCTGGTGGACGAGCGACGACGACCTGCGCAGGCTCGCCGACGGAGTCCTAGCCGGGTAGGCCGAGCTCGGTTGCGATCGGCTGCAGCGCCGCGACGACGGTGCGGATGTGGTCGTCGAGGTCGACGCCGAGCTCCTCGGCGCCCTTGTAGACATCCTCGCGGTGCACCCCCGCCGCGAAGGAGGGCTGCTTGAGCTTCTTCTTGACCGACTTCGGCTCGAGCCCTTCGAGCCCGGTCGGGCGGACGAGCGCGCAAGCATGGACGAACCCGCTCAGCTCGTCGCAGGCGAAGAGCGCCTTCTTGAGCGGCGTGTCTCGCGGCAGCCCGAGGTGCTCCGCGTGCGAGAGGACGGTCTCCACGACCTCCTCGGGATAGCCCTCGTCCCGGAGGATCGGCGCCCCGTCCTGCGGATGCTTATCGAGCGTCGGGTGCATCTCGTAGTCGAAGTCGTGGAGCAGGGCGGCGACGCGCCAGAGCTCCTCGTCCTCGCCGAAGCGCTGCGCGTAGGCAGCGGTCGAGGCCTCGACGGCGAGCGCATGCCGCAGGAGCGATTCGGTCTTCGTGTAGCGCGTGAGGGTCTCCCAGGCGCGGTCGCGGGTCGGCTCCATGGCCGCCAAGCCTAGTCCTCGCAAGAGTGCGCCGATTCCGTCGCGATATGCCGGAACGCCTTGCGGCGGGGGGAGGGCGCGACGTACACCGAATGGGCATCGCCCAAATCGCGTCGTAAGGAGGTCGGCCATGAACGTCGCCCGTCGCTCTGTCGTCTTGACGATCGCTCTCACGATCGGACTGCTCGCGTCGACCGGCTTGGCTCAGGCCGACGACACCGCGTGGAAGGCGGCAAATGACACGGATCCCCACACGCCCCTCACCGCTCAACAGCTGAATGTGATTGCCACCAAACGCGCTGCGGAACCGCAGACCAATACTCCGCCGAACACCCTGGTTGGGGCTCCGTGGTCCGTCTGCGGAAGTTGTGGGGGCGGTGGTAGCTATCCAAGCTCGGCGTCGATAGTCGCCAATCAGACGCCGCAGGCGACGAGCTACTACTGCGGGCCGGCTGCAGTGCACGAAGCCCTCGATGCTCTCGGCGTTTCGCTCACCCAGTCGGCGGCCGCGGCCGCACTCCACACGACGACCGACGGCACCGCCTGGTCGGGCGGCGGAACCTCGCCCTCCGGCTATCCCGTCCCGGACGTGATGAACCGGTACCAGAGTCGAAACTACTACGCGCCTCAGTCCGTGTCGTCCGCGACTTCGAGCGCGATCAGCACCTACCAGAACGATCTGGAGATGGACATTTCCGGCATCAGGGCGCCTGTGATCGGCGACGCATGGGAAGTGCCGTCTGGTTACCACCTGGTCGGGCACCCGCCGGACCGGACGATCTTCCACTGGTTCGAGGTCCGCGGCTACTACAGCTCCGGCGGGACGACGTTGTACGAGGACTCCGTCCACGGCGCGACCTCGATCTCATGGAGTGGCAATGTTCCCGCGTACTCGAGCCTGCCGAGCTACCAGATCGTCTCGATCGTCTCCGGACGTGGCTACGTCTGGTAGACGGCCTCGCGGTTTCGGCGGCGTACTGGCTATTGCGGCGGTTCTCGTTTTGGCGAGTGCCGCCGCCCCTGCGGCCGCGCCACAGGGTCGCTGGTGTGAGGCACACACGAGCGCGGATTGGCAACGTGTGCTGTCGCGTCACGTCGTTGGACTCTCGCGGAGGACTCCACTCGTGCCGATCGCGCTTGCACGGGACAGAGATTCGTTCTTCGCAGCAATCTACTCGGCCAGGTTTTCCGGTGTCGGCGAGATCAATGCGAGAACCAGCGCCGTAACCAGGATCAAAGGGTTCCCCGACCCGCGGTTCGATCAGGCTTCGGCCGCTTTCGACGGACGTTGGCTCGTCTGGGCCGAGTATCACGGCTTTGACGGCTTCAATGACTTCACCATCTGGGCCTGGGATACGAAGGCGCGCAAGCTCACACAGATCGGCGCGGCCACTCGGAGCCCGGGCGGTCAATTCTGGGAAAGCCCATGGCGTGGTCCGGACGCTCGAGGCGGGATTGCGACGTGGGTACAAGGCGTCGGGCCGGATCAGCTCGGCGACGTTCACACTTACAGCCTGCGCGATGGCCGCGACCTCGTGGTTCGGCACGGCCATCCAGGCGGAGCGTTCTTGCTCGGCCGGCACGTCGTGATCTGGGGGGAGGCGTCTGCTCCAGGCGCTCCTACGAGATTGCACGCTGCGTCTGCGCTTACCGGCAAAACTGCACGCGTTCCCACGGCGCTCCGAAGTTTGCGCAACGTCACGGGCTTGCAGACCGACGGACGCCGAATCGCGTATCCGGACTCTCACTACAAGTCTCTCTGGTGGTCGGCAGCGCTGGACGACGCATCATCCGAGGTGGTGGCGACCCGGCATCTCCACCACGTCGACAACTCGGTTCGGGTCGGCGGCAGATACGTCGGTTTCGGCATCTACCCCAGCGTCTACGTCGCCGACACGCGGCTGAAGCGCTATGTCGAGGTCAGCAAGCGCGGAGGATGGGCGCTCGTGGACTCTACCGGTCTGCTCGTGGCGTACGGCACGACGAAGAAAGTGCTGCACCCGGTACTGCGAACCAGTTTCGTGCCCTTGCGTAACCTGCCACCAATCCCAGCCTGCGCGTAGTCAAGACCTCTCCGGCGCCCCAGCTATCCTGCCCCGGAATGTCCGTCATGACGGCGCCGCAGGCCCTCGTCATCGAGGGTGGACACGAACTCACCGGCCGCATTCGGGCCTCCGGGAACAAGAACGGCGCCCTGCCGATCCTCGCCGCGTGCCTCCTTGCGGACGAGCCGGTCACGCTCTCGAACGTTCCGCGCATCCGCGACGTGGAGACGATGCTCGACCTTCTCTGTGGCACCGGCGCGAGCGCCGAGTGGATCGGCACCAACGAGGTCCGTGTCGAGCCGCAGGGACTTTCGTCGCACGAGCTGGACGCCGTCCTGGCGGAGCGGATCCGCGCGTCATTCCTCCTCGCAGGCCCGCTGCTCGCGCGCCTCGGGCGGGCGAGCGTCCCGCCGCCGGGGGGCGACGTGATCGGCCGCCGGCGGCTCGACCCGCACATCCACGCCTTCGAGCGCCTCGGCGCGACGGTCGAGCTCGACACCCGCTTCGAGATGAAGACGGAGGGCCTGCAGGGTGCCGAGATCTTCCTCGACGAGGCAAGCGTCATGGCGACGGAGAACGCGATCATGGCCGCCGCCCTCACCCCCGGGGAGACGACGATCGGCAACGCCGCCTGCGAGCCGCACGTGCAGGACCTTTGCCGCTTTCTCGTCTCGCTCGGCGCGGAGATCACCGGGATCGAGTCGAATGTCCTCCGGATCCACGGCGTCGAGCAACTCAGAGGAGGGGAGTGGACAATCGCTCCCGACCACATCGAGGTGGGCAGCTTCATCGGTCTCGCCGCCGTCACGAACAGCGACCTGACGATCGATGCGATCGCGCCGCGCGACATGGTCTCGATCCTCGCCGCGTTCCACCGCCTCGGTATCGAAGTCGAGCTGGGAGACGACTGGCTCCGCGTGCCGCCGCACCAGGAGCTCGTGATCCAGAACGATCTCGGCGACCAGGTTCCGAAGATCGAAGACGGGCCGTGGCCGGCCTTTCCGGCCGACCTGACCTCGATCGCGGTCGCGGTCGCGACGCAGGCGTGGGGGACCATCCTGATCTTCGAGAAGATGTTCGAGAACCGCTTGTTCTTCGTCGACAAGCTCGTGTCGATGGGCGCGCGAATCATCGTCTGCGACCCACACCGCGTCGTCGTCAGCGGGCCGTCGCGGCTCTACGGGCAGCGGCTGACCAGCCCCGACATCCGCGCCGGCATGGCGATCCTCATCGCCGCGCTGTGCGCAAACGGCCAGTCGGTGATCGGCAACGTCGCGGAGATCGACCGTGGCTACGAACGCATCGACGACCGCCTTCGCGGCGTCGGCGCGCTGATCGAGCGCGTCGAGGCGTAGAAGCGTCAACCCGCTACGCTCAGCAGCGATGAGCGAGCAGACTGCGGCGGGCGTCCGCATCAACGTCTACGGCCAGGGAGAGGCGACGGTGGAGACCGGGCTGCCCGTGCTCAACCGGCTGCTCGTGCGCCTCGCCGAGGTTGGACGGTTCGACCTCGTCCTCGACATCGAGCCGGGAGACACGCAGGCCGAAGTCGAGGCCGCTGCGGGGGCGCTAGGGCACGCGCTCGCCGGACCGTTGCGCGCGGATGGCGCTCGCGGTCACGGTGCCGGTGCACTGACATCGGCCGAGGCGCTCGCCTACGTCGTCCTCGAGACGAGCGACGAGCCGCTCTTTGTCACGAACGTCGACCTCACGCAAGCCCGCATCGGTGGTCTCGGAACCGACGTTACGCGCCGCTTCCTCGAGGTGCTGGCCGAGAAAGCAGGACTCGTCCTCCATGTGCGGCTGCTGAACGGCACGGACAGCGGGCACGTGCTCGAGGCGATCTTCAAGGCGCTCGGCGCAGCGCTCGCGCAGGCGTGCGAGAGACCGGAGCCGCGCGCGTGAGTGACAAGCGCATCGTCCGCACCGAAGCTGCGCCCGCACCGTTCCAGGGCGCGCCGTACTCGCAGGCGATCGCCGCCGGCGGCTTCGTGTTCGTCTCGGGCCAGCTCGGGCTCAAACCCGGAGACAGTGCGATCTCGGGCGAGATCGAGGAGCAGACGGAGCAGATCTTCGCCAACCTGAAGGCGATCCTCGAAGAAGCAGGTACCAGCCTCGACCAGCTCGTCAAGACAACGGTCTTCCTCCAGCACCTCGACGACTTCCAGGCAATGAACGCCGTCTACGCCAAGCACGTGGGCGAGCAGCCACCGGCACGGGCGACCGTCGAGGTGGCCAAGCTTCCGTCCGGGGCGCTCGTCGAGATCGAAGCTATCGCTTCGCTGTAGGTCCTCGACCCGGCGCTTAGCTCGGTGCGAACTGTGACACACCCGCAACGTGCCTTCGGCACGCCGACGGCACCGCGTTCGCGCGCTGAGACAATAACCGCGTGCTGCAGGAGATCGAGGACTACGTGCGCTCACTCGGGCTCGACGCCTACCTCGTCGGCGGCGCCGTGCGCGACGAGCTGCTGGGGCTCGACTCGAAGGACGCCGATTTCCTCGTTCCCGGCGTGGACACCGAAGGACTTCGGGCCGCGTTGGCTCCACACGGCCGCGTCGAGGATCTCGTCGTGGCCGACCGGCTCGTCGGCGTCCGGTTCCATCCGAACGCCGGCCCGATCCGCGAGCTGACACGCGCGGGGATCGAGTTCGCCCCACCGCGCAAGGAGGTCTCAACCGGCCCGGGCCGGCACGACTTCGAGATCGTCGCCGACCCGTCGCTGTCGGTCGAGGACGACATGCGACGCCGCGACTTCACGGTCAACGCGATGGCACGGCGGCTCGCCTCCGGGGAGCTCGTCGACCCACTCGGCGGCCGGGCCGATCTCGAGGCACACCGCCTGCGCACGGTCTCGCCACAGAGCTTCCGGGAGGATCCGCTGCGCCTCATCCGAGCCCTCCGCTTCGTCTCGCAACTCGGGTTCGAGCCGGACGACGAGCTGCTCGTGCAGATGCGCGAGGAGGCGCCGGCGGTGAAGCTCGTCTCGGGCGAGCGCATCGGCGGCGGGCTCGCTGCGGACGGGATGGGGGAGCTCTCGAAGCTCCTGCTCGGGTCGAACCCGGCGTGGGCGCTGCAGCTCGCCCGCGACACGGGCGTTCTGGTCGAGCTCCTGCCGGAGTTCGGCCCCGCGATCGGCTTCGACCAGGAAAGCCGCTATCACGACCTCAGCGTGGACGAGCACACGTTCGCCGTCGTCCAGGCCACCGCCGATCAGGGCTACTCGCTTCCCGTGCGGCTCGCGGCGCTGTTCCACGACCTCGGCAAGCCGCACGCCGCTTGGCGCGGCAAGGACGGCCGCCTCCATTACTACGCCAAGCCCGGGTTCGCCGTACACGGTCACGACCAGATTGGAGCGGAGCTCGCGGCCGGCGCGCTGCTCCGGCTCCGGTACCCGAACAAGCTGCGCCAACGCGTCGTGCGCATCGTGCGCCGCCACATGTTCCAGCCGGGGAAGGGCGACGCGCTGCGCGCACGGCGGTTTCTGCGGCGCAACGGCGACGACCTCGCCTTCGACCTCATCGAGCACAAGCACGCCGATCTCCTCGGCAAGCGAGGAACAGGTGGCGAGCCGCCGCCGCTGGAGGAGATCGAGGCGCTCATGCGCTTCCGCGAGGTGGTGGGAGAGGAGCGCTCGAGCCCGCACCGCCTTCGCGACCTCGCAGTCGACGGAAACGACCTGATCAACGCAGGCTTGAAGCCTGGCCCGCAGCTCGGCCGCATCCTCCACGACCTGCTCGACGCGGTCGTGGAGGAGCCCGCGCTCAACACCCGCAAGCAGCTGCTCGCGCGCGCGAAGGAGCGCCTGTGATCCGCTGGCATGCGGAGGGCTACGAGGTCGTGTTCACGACGCGTCTCGGCGGGGTGAGCGAGGGGCCTTACACGTCGCTCAACCTCGGTCGCAAGAGCGGCGACGACGTCGCGCGCGTCGACGAGAACCGGCGGATCGCGTGCGAGTCGATTGGATCCGACGTGGAGAAGCTCGCGCTCAACTATCAGGTGCATTCCAGCCGCATAGTCCGTGCCGCCGCCGGAGCCCGGGGCGAGCACGCGGATGGATTGTGGACCGACGAGCCTGACCTGCCGATCCTCGCCATGTCCGCCGACTGCCTCCCGATTGCGCTCGTACGGATCAAGGGAGAAGCGCCGGCCGTCGCCGTTCTCCATGCCGGCTGGCGCGGGCTTCTCGAGGGCATCGCAGCGTCGGGGGTCGAGGCGCTCGGCCACAGCGCTCTCGCAGCCGCCGTCGGGCCGGCCATCGGCCCGTGTTGCTACGAGGTGGGGGAGGAGGTAGCGACGCCCTTCCGCGAGCGCTTCGGCGACGACATCGTCCGCGACGGACGGCTCGACCTCTGGACAAGCGCCGAGCGGGCGCTCCGCGCCGCAGGCGTGGAGCGGGTCGAGCGGTTCGACCGCTGCACCGCCTGCGAGCCTGAGACGTTCTTCTCGCACCGGCGCGACGCCGGCCATACCGGGCGGCAGGGGGTGATCGCCTATGTCTCCGGCTGAGATTCGCGAGCGGTACGAGCAGATCCGCGACGAGGTTGGTCCGGCCGTCACGGTCGTCGCCGCGACGAAGTACGTCTCCCTCGAGGACATGGCAGCGCTTGCCGAGGCAGGTGTCGAGGTGGTCGGTGAGAACCGCGCCCAGGAACTGCAGGCCAAGCACCGCGTCTACGGCGACGCCTTCCGCTGGCATTTCATCGGCCACCTGCAGAGCCGCAAGGCACCACTCGTGAGCGAGCTCTGCGAGTTGTGCCACTCGCTCGCCTCGGAGTCGGCGGCACGGAAGCTGACCATCCCGGCGCTGATCGAGGTCAACCTCTCCGGCGAGGCGACGAAGTCGGGCGTCACGCCCGAAGGGCTGCCGGCATTGCTCGAGCTCTATCCCGACGTTCGCGGGTTGATGACGATGCCGCCCGCGACGGGCGATCCGGAGGCGTCCCGGCCCTACTTCCGCCGGCTCCGTGAGCTCGCCGAGCAACACCAACTGCACGATCTGTCCATGGGGACGAGCCAGGACTACCGGGTTGCCGCTGAGGAAGGAGCGACCCTCGTCCGAGTGGGCGCAGTCCTGTGGCAGCGCTAACATCGGCGGCGCCATGGCGCTTTCCGACGTCTGGGCTCGTACCCTCGTCTACTTCGGCATCGCCGAGGAAGAGGACTGGGACGAAGACGGCTATCTCACCGAGGACGAGCTGGCCGACCCGTACGAGCGCCCCAATGTCCGCCGGCTGCCGGCCCGCCGGTCACGGCCCGACTACGACGACGACTGGACGGACCCCGAGCCCGACCAGCAGAGGACGAGCATCCTGCGTCCGCGCGCCGACACGCGCCGCGTCCGCACCCTGGAGCCCGTCCGCAACCCGGGCGCATCGCGCGTCCATCTCATCCTGCCGCGCAGCTTCAACGACGCACAGCAGGTAGCCGACCGGTTCAAGAACGGCGTCCCGGTGATCCTCAACCTCCAGTCCGCCGACTCGGA
>DASSLB010000155.1:0-3469 GCA_035689945.1 Gaiellaceae bacterium
GCCGGGCAGGTGTCGCGCGGGCTCAAGATCTTCCTCCGCACCCGCGGCAGCGACGTGCTGGACAACGCGATCAGGCCGCGACACCCGTTCGGCTATCTCGACACCGAGGTGCTGCTCGGCGCCGGGGAGCAGCTCCAGATCGGCTTCGGGATCGACGCGGAGCGCTGCGACCCGCAGGAATTGCAGCGCGACCTCGACGAGATCCTGCCCGGCTACGAGCTCGTCGACGCAACGTGGCACGACTGGCTCGCCGACGAATACGCGCGCGGCACCTGGGCGATTCATCCGCCCGGCTGGTACACGCGGCACCACGCGGAGATGCGACGGCCCGAAGGCCGCGTGATCCTCGCCGGTTCCGACCTCGCGAACGGCTGGGCGGGCTTCATCGACGGCGCCATCGAATCGGGGCTCGAAGCCGGCACCCGTGCACTGTTCAATCTGCGCCGTGACTAGATCGGTCTGGGAACGCTTCGAGGCGTCGCTGTGGAGCACCACCTCCCTGCTGGTCGTCGCAGAGGGAGAGTCGCTCGTGGTCGATCCGGCGATCTCGTCGAACGAAGTTGCCGGAATCGGCCGGCGGGCGCTGGAGCTCGGAGCTCCGGTTCGGCATGTCCTGATCACCCACGGCGACTGGGATCACGTCTGCGGCATCGCCGCGTTTCCGGAGGCGACCGCCGTCATGGGGGAGGAGACGGCGCGGAGAGTTGAGAGCACAGCCGCCGAGGCCATCGGACGAGCTGCCGAGCACTACGGGATCGAAGTCTCCGGACAGCCCCGGGTCGACCAGACGTTTCCGAGAGGCTCGGCAATCGCGCTCGGCCCGTTCGTCGTCGAAACCTTCCCGCTCACGGGGCACACTGAAGACGGCACCGGCTACCGCATCCGCGACCTCGGCCTGCTGGTAGTCGGCGATCACCTGTCGCCCGTGGAGTTCCCGTTCGCGAAGTCCCCGGCCGCCTACCGCTTCACGCTCGCCGGATTGATCGAGACCCTCCGCGCAGACCCGCCCGAAACGGTGATTCCGGGACACGGCCCGCCGCTCGAGCCCGAAGGCGCCCTACGCATCGCCGAGGCGGATCTCGCCTACCTGCGCACGCTGCACGCAGCCGTCGTCGAGGCGGCGACTCGCGAGCGAGCCCACGCCGTCGGATCGGCCGTGGAGCTTCCCCGCGAATGCGCGCCGGATCTGGCCGAGATGCGTGACTTCAACCTCGAGCGGCAGATCGACGAGATTCTCGGCCCGGTCTAGTCGAGATAGGTTTCGACGCCGCGCTTGAACAAGCCGCGGGAAATGATCACGCGCTGGATCTCGCTCGTGCCCTCCCAGATCCGGTCGACGCGTAGCTCGCGGAAGTGGCGCTCGACCGGGTGCTCCGTCATGTAGCCGCGGCCGCCGAAGACCTGCAGCACGCGGTCGGCGATCCGGTTCGCCGTTTCCGACGCGTAGAGCTTCGCCATCGCGACCTTCCCGTGCGCCACGCTCGGCGACGGGTTCGCGTCCAGCTCGTGCGCCGCGTGGTAGGTGAGGAGCCGCGCCGCGAGGAGCTCTGTCAGGGAGTCGGCCAACGGGAATGAGACGCCCTGGTACTCGGCGATCGGATGACCGAACGCCTCGCGCTCCGCAGCCCATTCCGTGGCGAGCTCGAGGAGCCTCGACGCTGCGCCGCAACAGCGTGCCGCGATCATCAGCCGCTCGACCGTGAACCAGCGGCGCGCGCCGTCGTCTCCGCTCGGCAGACGGTCGCGATCGGGTACGCGGCAGCCGGTGAGGCGCAATTCGACGTGGCCGTCGATGTACGGGTCGTGCATGAAGTGGGGCCGGCGGACGATCTCGAGGCCGGGCGCGTCGCGCGCGACGAGGAGAAGCGCCTGCTCTCCCTCCGCCTGCGCGAGGACGACGAACAAGCCGGCGTGGTCTCCGCCGGTGACGAACCACTTCTCGCCGTCGAGTACCCACTCGTCGCCGTCGCGCGTCGCTGTCGCGGCGATGCCGCCGACATCCGACCCCGCTCCAGGCTCTGTCACGGCCCACGCCTCGACGGTCTCGCGCCGCAGCACCGGACGGAGCCAGCGCTCGAGCTGGTCGTCGGTCGCAAGCTCGACGAGTTCGCGCGGCCCGCGGTCGGCGACGACGAAGCCGAGCCCGTTCGTGGCGCGTCCGGCTTGCTCCTCGATCGCGACCTGCGTGAGCAGCGGCAGGTCGGCGCATCCCAGCTCGCGCGGCAGGTTGTAGTGGGAGAAGCCCTCCGCGCGCGCCAGTTCGCGCAACTCTCGAACCTCGTCCGCCTCGATCGTGCCGCGTCCCGCGATCCGCTGCTCGACGGGATAGATCTCCTCCTCGACGAAGCGCCGGGCACGCGCCTGCCACTCGGTGGCCTCGGCATCCAGCCGCAGGACGTCCATCACACGTTCACATTGGGTGTGGACGCCTCTTCCGCGACCGGCTCGACCGGATGCGCAGCCGCCTGTGCCCGCGGGTCATCCTCGAGCGGCGCCGTGCCGGTGTCGGTGAGCACGCGCAGCGCTTCCGCCGGCATATACGCCTGGACCGGGTCGCCCTGGCGGTAGGCAAGCTCATCGCCGGTGTTCTGGACGAGCGCTTGGATCCTCTCGCCATGGGCGAGGCCGACGATGATCTGGTTCCCGTTGCCGAGGTAAACGACGCGCTCGACCATGCCCGGGATTCGGTTTTCGCCGCTCGACCCGTGCGCTTCGAGACGCACGCGCTCGGGTCGGATCACTATGCGGGTTTCGCCGGTGGTCGATACGTCGCCATTCGCCGCGTATAGCTCGAACTCGCCCAAGGCGACCTTGCACCGGCCGCTTGATTCGCCCTGCGCCGTGGCGGTCATCAAGTTCGACACGCCGAGGAAGTCGGCCACGAAGGTCGTGGTCGGTTCCTCGTACAGGTCCTGTGGCGGTCCGACCTGTTCGACCCGCCCGGCGCTCATCACGGCGATGCGGTCACTCATGGTGAGCGCTTCCTCCTGGTCGTGTGTCACGTAGATGAATGTGATGCCGACCTGCTGTTGCAGCTCCTTCAGCTCGATCTGGAGCGCCTTCCGCAGCTTCGCGTCAAGGGCGCCGAGCGGCTCGTCCAGCAGCAGTACCGCCGGCTGCAGCACGAGCGCACGAGCCAGCGCGACGCGCTGCTGCTGGCCGCCGGACATCTGCCCCGGCTTGCGCTTCTCGAAGCCGGTCAGCTGCACCAACTCGAGGGCGTCGGCCACGCGTCGGCGGATCTCCGCCTTGGGCCGCTTGTCGCGCCGCAGGCCGAAGGCGATGTTGTCGAACACGTTGAGGTGGGGGAACAGGGCGTAGTTCTGGAACACCATGTTCACGTTGCGCTTGTGGGGTGGTGTGAAGGCCATGTTGTGGCCGTCGAGCAGGATCTGTCCGCTCGTGGGTTGCTCGAACCCGGCGATCATTCGCAGCGTCGTCGTCTTGCCGCAGCCGGACGGTCCTAGCA
>DASSLB010000156.1:0-4316 GCA_035689945.1 Gaiellaceae bacterium
TCGCCCAGCAGGCACATGAGGCGGTCGCGGACGCGGATCTCGTGCTTTTCGTCGTCGATGCGCGGGCCGGAGTGACGCCGGGTGACGAGGAGGTGGCGGAGATCCTCCGCAGGGCGCGCAAGCCGGTGATCGTGCTCGCGAACAAGATCGACGATCCGGTCCAGGAGCCGCTCGCGCTCGAGCTGCACCGGCTCGGGCTCGGCGACCCGATCCCGATCTCCGGGCTCCACGGCACCGGCAGCGGCGACCTGCTCGACCACATCGTGGCCGAGCTCGAGCGCATCGCACCCACCGGCCGTCCCGCGCTGCCCGACGACGCGATCCGGGTCGCGATCCTCGGCCGTCCGAACGTGGGGAAGTCGAGCCTCGTCAACGCGCTGCTCGGCCGGGAACGTCTGATCGTGAGCGAGATCCCCGGCACGACCCGCGACGCCGTCGACACAGTGCTCGAGCGCGGCGAGCGAACATTCGTCCTCATAGACACCGCAGGCCTTCGCCGCAAGCGCAGGCACCGGCAGGGGATCGAGTTCTACTCCGAGCTGCGGGCGCTCGAGGCGGCAGAGCGGGCCGACGTCGCGCTCGTCCTGATCGACTCGTCGGAAGGAATCGTGGAGCAGGACATCGCAGTGGCCGACGTCGCGCGCCACGCCGACTGCTCGACGCTCGTCGTCTTCTCGAAGTGGGACGCGACGACGATCCGCGTCGAGGACGTTCGCGGCCAGCTGCGCCGGCGCCTGCGCCAGCGGCCGCCGTTTGTCGCCGTCTCGTCGCATACCGGCCGCGGGCTCGAGCGACTGCTCGACGGCGTCGCGGATCTCTTCGACCGGCACACAGCGCGGATCCCGACCCCGGAGCTGAACCGCGCGCTCGCCGAATTGCGCCAGGCGCGGCAACCGCCGAGTGGGCCGCGCGGCCGCAAGCTCAACCTGCTCTACGGCGCACAGATCCGCGTGCGCCCGCCGCGTTTCCGTTTCTCCGTCAACGACCCCGGCCTCGTCACGCGCGACTACGGCTACTGGGTGGAGAACCAGCTGCGCGCACGCTTCGGCCTCGACGGCGTGCCGGTCTCGATCGACTTCGTGAAACGATCCTGACCGCATGAGGTTCCTGGTCGTCGGCGCCGGTTCGTGGGGGACGGCGTTCACGCGTGTCTTGCTCGATCGCGAACACGACGTCGTCCTCGCGTGCCACACGCCCGAGCAGGCCGAGGCGATCGCACAGACCGGCTGGAACCCTCACTATCTGCCCGGCGTGGATCTCAGCGCGGCCGAGCCTGTGGCGGTCGACGACGCTCCCGGCAACGTCGACGTCGTGGTCGCCGCCGTGCCGAGCCGTGCCTTCGCCGGGGTGGTCGAGGCGCTTCCGGGCGCTGCGCCCGTGCTGAGCCTCGCGAAGGGGCTCGATCCCGGGACCGGCGAGCGCCTGTCCACGCGCGTCCATGGTCGCCCAGTTGCCGTTCTCTCCGGCCCGAACATGGCGGAGGAGATCGCGGAGGGGCTGCCGACGGCGGCGGTGATCGCAAGCGAAGACGCGTCGTTCGCCGGTCAGCTCCAGCACGCGCTCAACTCGAATCTCTTCCGCGTCTACGTCAATCCCGACCTCGTGGGTGTCGAGCTGTGCGCGGCGGCGAAGAACGTGATCGCGCTCGCCGCGGGAGCCGTCGACGGCCTGAAGCTCGGCGACAACGCGAAAGCGTCGCTGATCGCGCGCGGCCTGGCGGAGATGGCGCGGCTCGGCGAGGCGGCGGGCGCACGGGCGGAGACGTTCGCGGGGCTTGCCGGTATCGGCGATCTCGTCGTGACATGCTGGAGCCGCCACGGCCGCAACCGGCGTGCCGGCGAGCTGATCGCGCAGGGACTCACGCCGGAACGGGCGGCCGCCGAGATCGGCCAGACGGTGGAGGGGCTGACGACCGCGCCGATCCTCCGCGACCTCTCGCGACGACTCGGCGTCGAGCTGCCAGTCACGGACGGTGTCTGCGCCGTCCTCTCCGGCCAGGACATCACCGACCTCGCGGCGGACCTCATGGGCCGCAGGCCGACCGAGGAATGACGCACCTCGGCTAGCCTGCCCGCCATGACCAGCCGCAGCTTCTCCTTCACCTCAGAGTCAGTCACCGAAGGCCATCCCGACAAGATGGCCGATCAGATCTCCGATTCGGTCCTCGATGCCGTGCTCTCCGACGACCCCCAGGGGCGCGTCGCCTGCGAGACGTTGATCACGACCGGCCTCGTCGTGGTGGCCGGCGAGATCACGACCGAGACCTACGTCGACATTCCGCGGCTCGTGCGCGAGCGGATCCGCGAGATCGGCTACACGCGCGCGAAGTTCGGCTTCGACGCCGAGACGTGCGGCGTCGTCGTCGCCATCGACGAGCAGTCGCCCGACATCGCGCAGGGTGTCGACCACTCCTACGAGAACCAGCACGGCGACAGCGACCCGATCGACGAGCTCGGCGCCGGCGACCAGGGAATGATGTTCGGCTACGCCTCGAGCGAGACGGACGAGCTCATGCCGTTGCCGATCATGCTCGCGCACCGCCTCGCGAAGCGACTCGCCGAGGTGCGGAAGGCGGATGTTCTCCCGTACCTGCGGCCCGACGGAAAGACGCAGGTCACGGTGCGCTACGAGCTCGACGAGCATGGACGCCAGCGGCCGGTCGAGATCGAGCGTGTGCTCATCTCCACCCAGCATCGCGACGGGCTCGACATCGACACGCTTCTCAAGCCGGACCTGATTGAGCACGTGATCGAGCCGATCCTCCCGAAGGAGCTCTACGACCAGCGGCGGTTCGAGCACGACAAGGACTTCGTCTACTGCAACCCGACCGGCAAGTTCGTGATCGGCGGGCCGATGGGCGACTCGGGCCTCACCGGACGAAAGATCATCGTCGACACGTACGGCGGCGCCGCGCCACACGGCGGCGGCGCGTTCTCGGGCAAGGATCCGACGAAGGTCGACCGCTCGGCGGCCTACGCAGCGCGTTGGGTGGCGAAGAACGTCGTCGCGGCCGGGCTCGCCGAGCGCTGCCAGATCCAGGTCGCGTACGCGATCGGGGTCGCGCATCCGCTCTCGGTGCTCGTCGACACGTTTGGCACCGAGGCGATCCCGGTGCCGCGGATCGGGGAGCTCGTTCGCGAGCATTTCGACCTGCGGCCGGCGGCGATCCTCCGCGACCTCGACCTGCGGCGGCCGATCTACGCGAAGACGGCTGCGTACGGGCACTTCGGCCGCGACGACGGGGACTTCACGTGGGAGCGGACCGACCGTGCCGGCGCACTGCGCGAGGCCGCAGGGCTAGCCCAGGCTACGACGGTCTGACAAAGAGTCCCGCAGCAGCTTTTTCGCTGATCGCCCGCTCGCCGATCTTCTCGATCGCGACCGTGAACTGATCCGCCGCCGGCTCGGCCGCGCGTACGAGGATGCTCGTGCCGGGCACGAGGCCCTGATCGTAGAACCAGTGCAGGAGGTCGCCGTCGTGCTCCGCCAGGCGGATGATCGTGGCCCGCGTCCCGGCCGGCAGCGTCGCGAGCGGTGCGAGCTCGGCGTTCTCCGCCTGCTCGACCGCCGGATCGACCGGCCAGCCGTGCGGGCAGCGCTGCGGGTGGCCGAGCTTGTCGTCGATCCGCTCGATCATCTCGTCGGTGAACGTGTCGCCCATCTCGTCGGCACGCTCGTGCGACTCGTACCCGGTGTAACCCATGAAGTCGGTGAGGAGCCGCTCGATTATCCGGTGCTTGCGGACGACGCGCTCCGCTCGTTCGCGGCCCGCCTCCGTGAGGAGCGCCTCCTTCTTGGAGCCGCGCTCGATCAGGCCGTCGGCCTCGAGGCGCTTCAGCATCTCCCCGGCCGAGGCGCGCGAGACGTGAAGCATCTCGGCCACGCGCGAGGCGAGGGGAGGGGAGCCTGCGCCGTGCGGCGTGTACTCGCCGATCGGAAACGCGAGGAAGTAGATCGTCTCGAGGTACTCGTCGACCGAGTGGCCTGCGGCTGGCACGCCGCTATATTGCCCGCGAGCCTGGGTGTAAGGGCACCCTTACACGGGCAGGCGCGATAACCATGTCGACCGGACACATCCTCCTGCTGGGCGCGATCGCGGGCGCGACGATCTTCCTCGGGCTGCCCGTGGGCCGGATGAACGCGTTCGGGCCGATCATGCGCGCGTGCCTCTCGGCGCTCGCGACCGGGATCCTGCTCTTCCTGTTCTGGGACGTACTCACCGGCGCGGTCGATCCGATCGACTCGGCGCTGCAGGCTCGGCACTGGGGGAGGTTCGCGTGGCTCTCGGGGCTCGGCGCCGCCGGGTTCGCGCTCGG
>DASSLB010000157.1:0-12209 GCA_035689945.1 Gaiellaceae bacterium
AACTCGGTCGTCACCGTCCTGGGTACAGCCTCGACGAACGCCGCGGCACCGAGAGCCGCGTCACGGCGGGTGTCCATCGGCGTCGTGCCCGCGTGTGCCGCGACCCCTTGGAAGACGAGCTCGAACGAGCGCGAGCCGACGATGGCAGCGACGATCCCGATCTGTGCCCCGCAGTGCTCGAGAACGGGCCCCTGCTCGATATGCAGCTCGAGGTACGCTACGAGCGAAGCCGGGTTGCGGCGAGCGTCCACGAGTCGTTCCTCCTCGAGGCCGGCCCGCGACAGCCCGGCGAGGAGCGCATCTCGCCCGCCGCGGGGCGCGGCCAGCATCGCGGGTTCGAGCGAGCCGGCAAGAGCCCGACTGCCGAGCAACCCCACGAGCGTCCCCTCCTCGTCGGTGAAGTCGATCGCCTCGAGCGCGACGGGCAGCCGGAGCCCCTCGTCTTTCACGACACGTAACACCTCGAGCGCGGCGAGCACACCGAGCGCCCCGTCATAGCGGCCGCCGCTCGGGACCGAGTCGAGATGGGAGCCGAGCAGGAGCGTGCGAGCGTCGGATGCTACGGCCGGCAGGATCGCTGAGTGGTTCCCGGCTTCGTCGATCGATGCCTCGAGGCCGGCCTCGGCCGCCTGCTCGAGGTACCACGCGCGAGCCTCGAGGTGCGCCGGCGAGAGCGCGGGCCGGTCGACACCGCCGCGCTCGGTCCGGCCGATGGCTGCCAGCTCGTCGAAGTCGTGTTTCAGTCTGTCGGCGTCGACTCGTGCGGTCACGGTCGTATAGTCGCGCGATGATCCCCGAGCGCGTGCGCGAACGAGATCTCGTCGGCTACGGCCGGGACCCGCAAGGGCTTGCGTGGCCGAACGGCGCGCGCGTCGTAGTCAACGTCGTGCTCGTCTATGAAGAAGGCTCCGAGTACTCCGTTCGTTGGGGCGACGACCGCAACGACGGCTGGGGCGAGTATGCCGACCCGGGTGTGGATCCACCCGGGATCGACTACGGGACCGAGTCGCATTACGACTACGGCAGCCGTGCTGGCGTGTGGCGGCTCGCACGCATCTTCGATGCTGCCGAGATACCCGTCACCGTTTCGGCCGCGGCCGTTGCGCTCGAGCTGAACCCCGCTGTTGCCGGCTGGATGCGCGAACACGACCACGATCTGCTCGGGCATGGCTGGCGCTGGATCGAGCCCTGGCGGCTTTCGCGCGACGAGGAGCGCGAGCAGATCGCCCGGGCAATCGAGACGTTCGAGCGCATCCTCGGAGCGCGCCCGCTCGGCTGGAACTGCCGCTCTTGGCCGAGCCCGCACACCCGCGAGCTGCTGATCGAGGAGGGCGGATTCCTTTACGACTCGGACGGATCGGGCGACGACCTGCCCTACTACGTGCGCACTGCAGCGCATCCGTTTCTGGTCGTGCCCTACTCGAAGACCTACAACGACAGCCGCTATCTGGTCAGCCCGGGGTTCGCCGGCCCGCGCGATTTTCTCGACACGCTTACGATGGGTCTCGACCAGCTCGTACACGAAGGGCGCACGGCGTTGATGACGGTCGCCGTCCACGCCCGCTGGAGCGGACAGGCGGCGCGTGCCGCTGCGGTACGCGCGTTCCTCGAGCACGCCCGCCGGCTCGACAGCGTCGCGTTCATGCGCCGCCTGGACGTTGCCCGTTGGTGGCTGGAGACATATCCGCCCGGGGGCGACGCCGCTCAGTAGGCCATCCAGCCGCCGTCGACGAGGAGGTTCGTCCCGGACACATACAGCGCGTCGTCGGAGGCGAGGAAGACGACGGCGCCGGCGACGTCGGACGGTCTTCCGAGTCGTGGAAACGGCGTCCGCGATCTCGCGTACTCCGTCAGCTCGGGGTTCGCCTGCTCCGGCGAGCCCGTCATGATCTTGCCCGGTGCGACAGCGTTGACAAGGATCCCGCGTCGCGCGTAGTCGACCGCGAGCTGGCGCGTGAGATTGACGACGCCGCCCTTGCTGGCCGAATAGGCGACGTGCCCCGGCGAACCGACCATCCCGTGCTGGGAGGAGATGTTGATGACGCGGCCGCGCACATCCCCGATCGGCTCCTGCTCGACCATCTCCGCGATCGCGCGCTTGCAGCAGAGGAAGACGCCGCGCAGGTTGACGCTCATGATCCGATCCCAGTCGGCCTCGCTCGTCTCGAGCAACGGCTTCGAGGCGGCCCCGGCGATACCCGCGTTGTTGACCATGACGTCGAGGCGACCGAAGCGCTCCGCGGCAGTGGAGACGAGCCTGTCGACGTCGGCCCAGCGGGAGACGTCCGCGTCGACCCGGATGCAGGTTCCGCCGCGTTCCGCGATCACGGTCTCCGTGCTATCCCCACCCTCACGCGGGGCGGCACGGACGTCCGACACGACGACTGCTGCCCCCTCGCTGGCGAGGCGGATCGCGATCTCACGACCTATGCCCGACGCCGAACCCGTCACCACGGCGACGCGTCCGCCCAGACGGCTATCCGTCAAAGCCGTCCGGGAATGAGATCGAGCCCGACCGCGTCGGTCTCGACCCGCCAGAACGTGCCGGTCCGCTGGGACGCTTCGATGTCCGGCACCTTCGTCGCGGTGACATAGAGGGTCGCGCCGGCGAAGATGCAGTTCGTCGCGTGCTCGCCGAGGTGGATCTCCTCGAGCACCTCCCCCTCTGGCGAGATGACCGTGACGCCCTCCTTGATCGTCGTGCTGACGAACGCCCGCCCGTCGGCCGCGAACGCCATGCCGTCCGGCACGTGGCCGTCGGAGAGCTGCGCAAAGGTCTCCGGTTGGCCGTTGTCGCCGACGCGGCAGACCCGGTGCGCCATCGACTCCGTCCAGTAGAGACGCTTCTGTTCGTCGAAGGCGATGCCGTTCGGATACGTTCCGGGCCGTTCAAAGAGCATCTCGCCCCCACCGGAACCGTCGATCACGAACAGGCGCTCGGCTTCCGAGTCGGTGAAATAGAGCCGCCCGTCGGGTCCCCACGCGAGGTCATTCGGGCCGCCGAGTTCGTAGCCGGCCACTTCAGAGCAGAGAAGCTCGGCCTCGCCGTTGCGGCGCACGCGCTGGATCCCCGGGATCGCGCTCGTGTCGCCGCTGCCCGGCACGTTGCCGCCTTGCGTGACGTAGATCGCGCCATCCGTGCCGAGCACCGCGCCCCACGGGGAGCCGCCCGTGACGGCGTACGTGACGACGGTGTCGTTCTCCCACACCAGCAGCTCGCCGATATTGCCGTCGCAGAAGACGATTCCACCCTCGGGAAGGACGACCGGCCCTTCGGGAAAACCCAGACCAGAGGCGAGCAACGTGGCTTCCACGGGCGTGCTCCTTTCGTCGACGTCACCCTCGGCCCAGACGACGCACGCGCTCCGAACCCGGGTTGAGGTTTCCGGCGAACCTACGATACGGTAGTCCAGTTCGCAAGGCGGTCGAGGATTGCCGGGCATCCGCGGTCGCTTCTGTGTCCCGGTCGTGTGGTAGAGCGGTTGTGGCACTGGGCTCGGCGATCGCGAGCTTGAGGAGGGCAACATGACCGACGACCGGCGGACCATCTCGCGAAGCACCTTCCTGAAGGGAGCGGGCGGCAGCATCGCTGCGCTGGGTCTGGGCCCTTTCGCCGATAACGCGTTGGCGGCGACCAGGCCGAAGCGTGGCGGACAGCTCCGCGTCGGCTACGTAGGCGGCGGAACCGCAGAAACGATCAATCCGTACCTGGCGGTGACACCGATCGACGAGGGCCGGGTGCAGAGCATCTTCGACCCGCTCGTGCTGCTGAACGCCGACCTGAGCCTGAGCCCCGGACTGGCCCTCGAGTGGCTACCGAACAAGACGGCGACCGAGTACGAGGTGAAGCTTCGGCATGACGTCACCTTCCACAACGGGAAGCCCTTTGGCGCCGCGGACGTCATCCACTCGATCCATCTGATGGCGGGGAAGACCAGCGCGGCCCTGCCCTTCGTCTCCAACATCAACGTCCGCGACCTCAAGGCCGTCAACAAGACGACGGTCAGGATCCCGCTCAAGCGCCCGGACGGGAACCTGATGGCGAACTTCGTCTACTACAACACGTGGATCGCTCAGAAGGGCGAGAAGAACTTCGCGCACCCGATCGGGACGGGGCCGTTCAAGTTCCAGTCGTTCACACCCGGTCAGCAGAGCGTGTTCGTCCGCAACCCGGACTACTGGGGCCACGGCGGCCCGTATGTCGACTCGCTCAAGATCGTCTCGATCTCGGACCCGACTGCCAGGCTGAACGCCCTGCTCTCGGGCCAGATCGACGCGATGGCCCAGCTCGATTACGCGCAGGCGAAGGCCCATCAGCGGATCGGTGACATCAAGGTGCTCGTGGCGCACGCGCCGCAGGTGCTGATGTTCTACATTGACACGACGAAGCCGCCGTTCAACGACAACCGTGTGCGGCTCGCGATGAAGCTGATCGCCGACCGGCCGACGCTGATCAAGGACGCGATCAGCGGTTTCGGGACAGTCGGCAACGACATCGTCGGCAAGGGCCTCCCGTTCTACGACGATTCGATCCCGCAGCGGACGCAGGACATCGACAGGGCGAAGTCACTGCTCAAAGCGGCAGGACACCAGGGCCTCAAGGTCACGCTTCAGACGTCCGACATCGTCCCGGGCTTCGTCGCGTCGGCGACGCTGCTCGCCCAGCAGGCGAAGGCGGCGGGCGTGACGATCCACCTGCAGCAGGTGCCGGCGAGCTCGTACTTCAATCCCTCCCTGAAGTATTTGAAGATGCTGTTCGCGGAGACGCAGTGGCCGCCGTCCTCGCTGAAATTCTTCTACCTCCAGGCGCTCGCCGCCAACGCGCCGTACAACGAGACGCACTGGCACTCCAAGTCGTTCAACGGCCTCCTCTTCAAAGCGATCGGCGAAAAGAACCACGCGAAGGCGCAGGCGTACTGGAACCACATCCAGAAGATCCAGTGGGAGCAGGGCGGCTACCTGAGCTGGACGAATGCCGACTTCGTCGACGCGCTGTCGAAGAAGATCAGAGGCTTGAAGCCAAGCTCGGCCGGCATCCTCGGCAATCACCGCTTCCAGGACGCATGGCTGTCGTGACGGCCGATCGAGGCGGAGGCACGCAAGGGCGCAAGGGCAGCCAGCAACGACGGTGACCGCGGCGGCGGAGCGGCAGCCTGCTCGCCGCGGGGCGTCGCCCGTGCTCGTCTTCCTGGCCCGCCGCATCGCGGGTGCCCTCGCCGCACTCCTGGCCGCGTCGATCCTGATCTTCGCGGCCGTGGAGCTGCTCCCCGGAAGTCCGGCCAGCGCAGTCCTGGGACGCGACGCCACGCCGGCCGCCGTCAAGGTCCTGACGCACCGGATGCAGCTCGACCGCCCGGCGTCCGCACGCTACCTCGACTGGCTGAAAAGGTTCGTGCACGGCGATCTTGGCGACTCCGCGGTCGCGCTAGCCCAGGGGGAGCAGCACGCGCCGATCTGGCACCTGATCTCCGGGCCGCTGAAGAACTCCGCCATCCTCGCTGCGATTTCGGCACTCCTGATGATCCCGCTCTCACTCGGCCTCGGCGCGCTGGCCGCGGTCCGGGCTGGGAAGCCGACCGATCACGCGATCTCCATCGGCTCGCTGGTCGCGATCTCGCTGCCCGAGTTCGTGACGGGGTCGCTCCTGGTCGCCATCTTCTTCGTCGGACTGCACTGGCTCCCGCCGGTCGCTATCGTCCCGCCGGGCGCCGACCCGCTCGGCAGCCCGAAGCAGCTCATCCTGCCGGTGACGACGCTTCTCTTCGCGTCGCTTGCCTCGGGGATCAGGATGGTGCGCGCCGGCACCTACGAAGTCCTCCAGACCGAGTTCGTCCAGACGGCGCGGCTCAACGGCCTTGCGGAACGGCGCGTGATCCTGCGCTACGCGCTTCGCAACGCGCTCGCGCCCAGCGTTCAGGTCCTCGCGCAGAACCTGCAGTACCTCGTCGGCGGCGTCATCGTCGTGGAGGCGGTCTTCGCCTACCCGGGGATCGGCAGCCAGCTAGTCCTGGCCGTGCAGAACCGGGACGTGACCGTTGTCCAGTCGGTCGCGATGCTGATCGCGGTCGTGTACGTGACCATCAACCTCGTCGCCGACCTGACGGTGATGCTCCTGGTCCCGAAACTGCGAGAGCCGGTATGAGGTGGCGCTTCCGGTTCCTGCGCACACCATCGGGGGCCGTCGGCGTGGGCATTGTCACCTTCGTCCTCCTCGTCGCCGTATTCGGGCCCTACGCGGCGCCGCACTCGACAACCGCCCCCATCGGCGCTCCGCTCGCCGGGCCGTCCGGGAGCGCGCTGCTCGGCACCGACTTCCTCGGCAGGGACGTGCTCAGCCGCATGCTCGACGGAGGACGATCAGTGATCGGGCTGGCGCTCGCCGCCACGGCGCTCGCCTATCTCGTCGGTCTCGCGATCGGGCTCGTCGCCGGCTACAGCCGTTCGCTGGTCGATCCACTGCTTATGCGCAGCGTCGATGTGATGCTGGCGTTCCCGCCGCTTCTCTTCCTACTCGTGCTGATCGCCGGCGCCGGCTCTTCCGTCGTCGTCCTCATCGTCGGCGTCGCCGTCATCCAGGCACCGGGAATCAGCCGCATCGTCCGAACGGCCACGCTCGAGGTCTCGGTGCGCGGCTACGTCGAGGCAGCGGTCGCCCGCGGCGAGCGGCCCTTCGCAGTGATCAGACGCGAGGTGCTGCCGAACATCCTTGCGCCGGTGCTCGTGGACGCCGGTCTGCGCTTCACCTTCTCCATCCTCATCATCGCGTCCGTGAACTTCCTCGGCCTCGGCCTGCAGCCGCCGAGTTCTGACTGGGCGCGCATGATCGGTGAGAACCGCGAGTTCATTTCGCTCAACTCGCTGGCCGTCATTGCCCCCGCGGCGATGATCGCGATCCTGACGATCGGCGTGAATCTGACCGGCGACGCGATCGCACGCAGCCTCGGCAGATCGTATGTTCCCCGCCTCACCCGGAGCAGCGCGACGTGATCACGCGCAGCGGCGACCCGGCGGTGCGCGTCGAGGGTCTCTCGCTCCGGCTCGCCTCGGGCGAGCCAGTGATCGAGGACGTGAGCTTCGAGGTGGCGCCGGGTGAGCTTCTGGGCGTGGTTGGAGAGTCCGGCAGTGGCAAGACGACCGTCGCGCTCGCGCTCCTGGGCTTCACCCGGCCCGGCGTGACGATGACCGCCGGTACGGTCCGCGTGGGCGGTAAGACGGTGGTCGGGCAGAACGCGAACGCCCTACGCAGCCTGCGTGGGAAGGTCGTCTCGTACGTGCCCCAGGACCCTGGGGGCGCGCTCAACCCGTCCCTGCGAGTCGGCGACGCGATCCTCGACGTCCTGCGGGCGCACCGGGCCGGGGCCGTCTCCGAGGAGTCGGTGCGTGCCGCGCTCGCGCGGGTCGAGCTCGACGAGAGCTACCGCGGCCGCTATCCGCATCAGCTCTCGGGGGGCCAGCAGCAGCGGGTCACGATCGCGATGGCGACCGTCTGCGAGCCACCGGTCGTCGTACTCGACGAGCCCACGACAGGACTCGACGTGCTGACTCAGGAGCGAATCCTCGACGAGCTCATGCGGCTCAAGGCCGAGGAGCAGATGGCAATGGTGTACGTCTCCCACGACCTCGCCGTCGTCTGCGGGATTGCGGACAAGATCCTCGTCATGTACGCGGGCCGGGTCCTCGAGAGCGGGCCGGCCGAAGCCCTGATCGCACGGCCACGGCACCCGTATACGAAGGCGCTCGTCGCCGCCATCCCGGACGTCAGGCACCCGCGCACGCTTCGAGGCATAGGCGGCGTCGCGGTCGGCGTCGGCGAGTGGCCGAGCGGCTGCGCGTTCGAGCCCCGCTGTGAGCATCGGCTTCCGCACTGCCAGGCTGCTGTGCCCGAGCTCGTGGAGACCGCGCCGGCCCACTTCGCACGCTGCTGGCGCTGGGAGGAGCTTGCTGCGCACGAGCGCCCTCCGGTCACGCTTCGCTCCCGCGACGAGAGCGTCGCGCCGGCACCCCTGCTAGAGGTCTCCGCTCTTCAGGCGCGCTACCGGTCGTCACGCAGCGGGCTGCCAGCGGTCGACAGCGCCTCGTTCGCGGTCAAGCGTGGCCGTTGCGTCGCCCTCGTCGGCGAGTCCGGCAGCGGCAAGTCGACGATCGCGCGCTGCGTCGCCGGCCTGCACGTACCTACCTCGGGCCGGATCCTGTTCGACGGAGTAGAGCTGGCGGGAAACGCACGCGCTCGACCGCTCGAGGTCCGGCGCCGGATCCAGATCGTCTTCCAGAGCCCGTACGAGTCGCTCAATCCGCGCCACCGCGTCCACGACTCGATCGAGCGACCTCTGCGCATGTTCAGGCGCCTGCCGCGCCGTGGGGCCGATGCGGCCGTCGCCGAGCTCCTCGAGCGCGTCCGGCTGCCGAAGCGGCTGGGCGATCGGTTTCCCGGAGAGCTGTCGGGCGGTGAGCGTCAGCGCGTCGCAATCGCCCGTGCGCTCGCCGCCGAGCCGGACCTGCTCGTCTGCGACGAAGTCACCTCCGCACTCGACGTCTCGGTGCAGGCAGCGGTGCTCGAGCTCCTGCAGGAGCTTCGCGCCGACTTGCATCTCAGCATGCTCTTCATCACCCACAACCTCGGCGTCGTCGCGTGCATCGCCGACTCGGTGCTCGTGATGGATCGCGGCGTGATCTGCGAAGCCGGCGCGGTGGACACCGTTCTCACGTCCCCGGGACACGAGTACACTCGGCGCCTCCTCGAAGCGGCGCCTTCTCTGCCCGAGGACGCAGTCGGCGTGAGCCCCTGACCTACCAGTAGGTCGGAATCCGCGTCTCCTCGCGCGTGAGGATCTCGAGCACGGACGGGCGGCCCGAGGCGGACTCCCGGACGGCCCGCTCCAGAGCAGGACGGATCTCCGCAGGCTCGCGTACACGCTGCGCGTGGGCACCCAAGGCAGCGCCGATCGCCGCGTAGTCGCCGCCGAGCTCCTTCGCACCGTGGAGCTCGCTCGCGAGGGGCATGTGAGCCTCGTAGCCGGTCATCACGCCGTTGTTCAGGACGACGGTGACGATGCCCGTGCCGGCACGCACCGCCGTCTCGAGATCCATCCCCACCATGCCGACGCTGGCGTCTCCCATCACGTTGACCACAGGCCGGTCGGGATGCGCGAGCTTCATCCCTATGGCGAGGCCCAGGGAATAGCCGAGCTGCGTCGAGTGACCCCAGCCCACGTACCCGAGCGGTGTCAGCGACACGTAGAACGGAGCCATCTGGTCGCGCGGGAAGCCGGACTCGTGGGTCACGATCGCGCGCTCCCGGTCGAGGCCGAGCATCAACTCGCGCACGACCCGGTACGGGTTGATGGGTATCTCGTCGGAGGACAGAAGAGGCTCCCATTCGGCGAGCCAGGCCTCGCGAACGGAGCCGATCTCATCGGTGGGATCGGCTGCCGAGGGGGCGCGGCCTGCATCAAGCCGGTTCTGGGCCTCCTCGTCCAGAGCTTCAAGGACGAGCGCAGAATCACCGAGGACGGCGTGCTCGATCGGGTAGTCCTTGCCGAGGTCGCGCTCGTCGATGGTGCACTGGACGATCGGCACCCCGGGCGGAAGCGGAGCCGCCATCCACCAGCGCGTCAGGCTGGTCCCGACGGCGAGCACGAGGTCGGCGCGGCGAAGGAAGTGGTCGACCATCGCGGTCCCGGAAAGTCCGGCGGCGCCGAGGGCAAGCGGGTGACTCTCCGGAATCGCGCCCTTGCCGTTCATCGTCGTCGCGACCGGCAGCCGAAGGCGCTCGGCCAGCCGCAGCAAGCCTGCGTGTGCGTCGCCGGCGTGTACCCCCGCTCCGGCAAGGACGACCGGGCGTTCCGCGGAGAAGAGGAGATCGACCGCCCGTCGCACCGCTGCCGCATCCGCTCCGGGGCGCCACCGTGGCACGGGTTCGTAGCGAGCGGCGCCGCCGATTGTCTGAGCCGCAACGTCGTTCGGCAGCGACAGAAGAACCGGGCCGGGCCTGCCGCACCGCAGCGCGGTGAACGCACGACGCATCATCTCCGGGACCCGGTCGGCGGCATTGACGGTGGCAGCCCACTTCGTGACGCCCGCGAAATGCTCGACAGGATCGAAGCCAGGCGGAACGCCTTCCCGTCGCAGCGGCTCGGCGCTCGGCAGGACGAGTATGGGAACCGAGTCGGCATACGCCTGCGCCACCCCGGCAAACGCGTTCTCGATTCCGGCTTCGCGCTGAACGACGCACACTCCCACCCTCCCTTGGCCGGCGGCACGACTGAATCCATCCGCGATGTTCACCGCGACCCGCTCCGAGCGAGTGACGATTGGTCGTATGCCGGCCGCAACACACGCATCGATCAGCGGAGCGTGCGGGAAGCAGCTGAAATGCTCAGTTCCCTCGGCTCGCAGGACGTGCGCGATCGCGTCAACCGCGTTCAGACCGGTAAGAGAGACTCCGGATCCTTCGCGCGACACTGTCGGGAGCGTGCCACAAACGTCAGAACGCGATCAACCGACCAAGTCGTCTCGTGGCAGCGGCTCGACCCGGCGATGCTCGCCGTGGCTGATCACGCTGACTCGTTCGGTCGTGCCAGTCAATCTCAGGTCGGTAAGAGCCGGTGATGCCGAGCGAGTCTTCTCCTTCTCCGGACCGAACGCACCGCCGACCCGAACGCAAGGGCGACGGCGACCGCGGCGGTAACAGGCAGCGTCAGAAACCAATCATGAGGACCGCTCGCAATAACCGTCCCGAACGGCCACAGCACCAACAACGGTGCAGCACCCAAGAACGACCACCAACGCCCCGAGAGATACCCGAGCACCACGCAGGGCACGAGCGACCATGCGGCCAGCCACGGCAACCAGAACGCATCCGTAAGCGGCCCACTGTGGAGGTGGAAGACCGTATTCAGTATCCCCCACGGCACCAAAAGGATCACACTCGCCAACATCCCGCCAAGAGCGGCCCCCGTCGCACCAAACGCAGCGAGATCCCAACGCCGTCCATCTCCGCCAGACGTACTCGACGGCACGGACCAAAGCGCACTGATCGTCACCTGACCGAGCACCAGCACGACCAAGCCGATCAACAGCCAGAAAAGCGCCAGCGACTCTCCGTGAAGCGAAGCCATCACTGGGCGACCACTCTGCGCACCAATGCTTCCAGCCCTGACGCCGCACCAGACGGTGGATTCGGTGTATGCGCTACCAACGCCCACACCTCCCTTGAACGCCTCAAGTATCAGCCCGTTAAGGGCCAGCGACATCGGTAAGAACCCCGACTCGCTCTCCAGCCTCTACGTCGTCCGCGCCGACGGCTCGGGCTAGCGCCAGCCGCCGTACACGTCTTAGCCGTCGGACTGACCCTTGGGGAGCCTCCCGTTAGCGCTGGTGGGTTTCTAGGGTCGCAGGCAGCGAACGCGCAGGATCGGGTGCAGCTCGATCGCCAAGCCGAAGGGGTCTCGGAACAGACGCGAAACAGACGGTTCGTGAAGCAGGTGTGGCCCCCTGCGTGGCCCCAAGAGGCGCGTCGACCCCGCGACCCGAGCGTGCTCCGGCCTGGTTGAGCGATGCCGGGGGCGGGACTTGAACCCGCACGGCCCGAGGGCCACCCGATTTTAAGTCGGGCGCGTCTGACCAGTTCCGCCACCCCGGCGAAGCCAGGGTAACGACCTCCGCGCCGGCGGATACCCTGCGGCGCAATGACGCACGACACGATCGTCGCCCTGTCCGTCCTCGCGGTCGTCGGCCAGGTGCTCATTGCGCTGATGCTGCTCATCGGCTTGCTGGCGCTCTTGGGCATCCGGTCACCCCTGGACGGAATGAGCCGGCTGCTTTGGGGCTACGAGCTGTGGGCGGCGTTCATCGTGGCTGCGATCGCGACGGGCGGCAGCCTCTTCTTCTCGCTGATCGCGAACTTCCCGCCCTGCGAGCTCTGCTGGTACCAGCGAATCTCGATGTACCCGCTTTCGATCCTCACGCTGCTGATGGCCTGGCGCGGCGACCACCGGGCGGCGCGCTACCTCATCGTGCTGCCGGTCGTCGGTGCCGGCACCTCGATCTACCACCTCCTGATCGAGAACCATGTGATCAAGGAGCCGACGCAGTGCGTTGCCTCTGCTCCCGGCGGCTGTGCAGTCAAGTGGATCAACGAGTTCGGCTACATGACGATCCCGACCCTCGCCCTGACCGGCTTCCTCCTTCTCATCGGATTCTTGGTCCTC
>DASSLB010000158.1:0-5754 GCA_035689945.1 Gaiellaceae bacterium
TGGAGCACGTTGCCCGCGGGAAGAACCCGGCCGCCGGCTGCGCTAGCCTGTCGGCGGTGATGCTCTCTCGGATACTTCGCTGCTCGGGTGCCACAGCGTCATGAGGCGATCCTTCCTCTCGCCGCTTCGAGGCCGTGTTGCTCGGCCTGCGCTCGTCGCGGTCATCGCGGCAGCGTTGCTGTCGGCAGCAACCGCCGCGACCACCGCACCGGCGCAGGGGCTCGGGCGCCAAGCGCCGAGGCACGGCGTCAACTGGTTTCCCGGCTACTACGTGCTGAGCGACCGGACGGACTCGATCCTGAAGAAGATGCTGCAGGATCCGCTCGTGGCTCCGTTCACGGGCGTTCAGCTGCGTTACCACTGGGCTGACAGCGAGCGGAGCCGGGGTAACTATTCCCGAGGGTTCGCGCAACTCGACCATGACCTGAAGATCATCGCGGCGACCCGGAAGAAACTCCTCGTCATGCTGCAGTACAAGAGCTTCGATCGCGGTCCTGCCGTCCCGGCATACCTGCTCGCGCCCGGGGGCCCGTGGTGTAGCGGGGGCTACTGCGGCCAGTTGAGCGTCGGCCACAGCAGTCTGGCAATGGTGTGGAATCCGGCGGTAAACGCGCGACTTCGGGCCTGGATCCGCGCGACGGCCGTCCACCTGGCCCGGAGCCGATACGCGTCGAGCGTCGCAGGGATCGTCTTCAACGAGACGTCGCTGCCGACGAACGGCGTGGATGTCCTCCGGGAGGCCGGGTACGACCCGTACCGATACATGCACGGCCTGCAGGCGAACCTGCTCGCCGCCACCCGTGCGGCTCCGCGCCTGCCGGTCTTCTACTACCACGAAGGCGGCTTCGTCAGCATGAACGGCGAGTCCGTCAATGCGGGCCAGATCATGGGCGACTGGATGCTGCGCCACCCCCACACCGGGACGGGGACGCCCGATCTAAAGCCCAAGGATCCGAAGTCGCCGCAACACCCCTGCGCGAACCCGCTGTACCAGGGGCGGATACCGTGCAACCCGGACGTGCAGTCCCACGATTACGACCGCGATGTGACGGATTCGCTCCAGCAGACGCTCGCGGCCGCCCTGCGTCCGGCGCCGGTCGGTCTACGCGGTTCCTATGTCACCTTCTCCTATACGCGCGCACCCGATCCGTCGCAGGCATTCACGTTCGCGGATGTCTCGGCGTACATCGCAGGTCATGCGATGCCCAAGACGGCCATTCCGCCAGGGTGGTAAGGGCGATCAGGGCGAACTGAGGCTTGTCCGTGACGACCCGAGCCGCGCCCCCGCGTCCGCGGTGCAGACTCGGTGCCCCCGCGTCCGCGGTGCAGACTCGGTTTGAAACGGAGCGGTCGGACGGGTTCGAGATGTGCACGGTTGGGATCGAGCGCCTGAGCCGGGCGAGTTCGACCGCATGCGTGGAGAGTGGCGCTAGTCGTTCACGACGCGTCGGTTGCCACCGCTTTCTCGATCCCGAGGATGCGCTTCACGAGGCGTCGGTGGCCGTATCGCCCCAGTCTCCCGAGCACATCGAAGGTGAGGGGTTGGGGGGTTGGGTTCCGGCGCCCGCTGCAGGGTTGTGAACTGTGGCGAGGGTTGGAGCCGAGCCGGTCGATCGGGCTGGCACCCGTGGTGGTGATCCGGTAGCAGTAGGTCGTGAAGGGGCGACAGACCACACCTGTGTACTGGGCGCTCGTTGCCCAGGTGACCTGGAGGGAGCTCTGCGTGAGATCGGTCAGGTACGGAGCGCGGGTGGGTTACTTGCGGTAGAAGGCTGCTTGAGCAATACCTTCGTATAGAAACTTTCTCCGGGAGGTTGCAGTACCCGTGCGGCCGAGCCAACATGTTCATATGGACCTGAATGAATTGCGCGCGGAGGCGAAACGATTGCAGTCGGCGGAACCGTCCAAGGCAATCAGAGGCTTCGACGAAAAGGAGACGAGGACGCTGTTGAACGGTGCGGCTTGCCTGCTCGAGACCGCCGCGCAGGAACGCGAAGAGCTTCAGCGGGAACTCGAAAAGCTCCGCGCGAAGGTCGGTGAGGAAGGGGCCAGCAACGAAGCTATCGGTAAGGCGCTTCTTGCCGCGACCCGCGCCAGCGAGGAAATGGCCGCCGAGGCGCACGCGTTTGCCGAGCGGATCAAAGCCGAGGCCGAGGCTCGCGCAACCGCGATCCTCGACGAAGCGACCAGATCCTCGGCGGAGCGCGAACGGGAGACGGTCGCGGCGCGAGCTCGACTCGAGGCGGAGATCGCTGCCCTGCGATCGAGCATGGAGCAAGAGCATGCGGCGACGCGTGCTGAGCTCGAGCGTGAGCGTGAGCGATTGAAGCAGGGGCAGGAGTCGCTGCGCGGTTCTCTCGAGCGCGAGCGCGACAAGGCGCTCGAGGAGGCTCGCGTGCAGGCGGAAAAGATCGTCGCGGATGCGCGACACGAAGTCAGGCAGCTTGAGGACTATGCGGAGCGGGTCCGTTCGCTGCTCGCCGACAGCCGCCGCAACTTCATCGAGCTCGTCGAGGCGGCCCTGCAACGGGTCGAAAGCATCGATTCGCAGGCATCCGGTTCCGGGAGCGGCGAGCTGCTCGACGACCTGCGCCCTGCCGAAGTCGGGGAGAAGACGGCCCCATCCGGTATCGCAGGCGACTGACCGCGTCGACAGCACGCGGCAGCGTCAACTCTCGGGATCCATCTCCATCCCAGACAAGATGAGCGACATCGGCGCCGGGCCGTCGTCTTGCCGGTGGGCGACGTACGAGGCAGAGGCCTCCCACCTCGAGCGGGCTCCGACCTTGCGCAGGATGTTCTGGACGTGCCGCTTGACCGTGAACTCGGAGAGGGCCAGATGTACCGCGATCGCCTTGTTCGACCTTCCCTCCGCAACGAGGCCGAGCACTTCAAGCTCACGCGCCGAGAGCGCCGGCGCGCGCTGAGCCTGACTGGTCACGTTGGAGGCCTGTGTTCCCTGGATCAGCAGCCACGTCGTCTCTCGTCCCAGCGCAGCCTCGCCATCGATCGCTCCGCGCAACGCCCGCACGAGTCCCACCGACGAGATCTCCTTGGTCAGCACCCCCATCGCCCCCGCACGAACGAGCTCGAAGACAAGGTCGGCCGACAGGCGGCTCCGCTTCGCCCACACGACGGGAGCAACGTTGTTCCGACAGAGGATCGCGACGGCATCGCTGGCGCCCGTCGGCGGCAAGTCGAGGTCGATCAGCGCGAGGTTGGGCGACGGTCTGACCGCGAGCAGCTCCTCCAGCTCGTCGAGTGAGGCGGCCTCCGATACGTCGAACTCTCCCGTCTCGGCAAGAATCGTGCGCACGCCGAGTCTGAAGACCGGGAAGGGATCCGCCAGAGCGATCCGGGCGGGGAGCTGCTCCCCTCGCCGGCTTTGATCGACCATCCGTGGCCCCCTCCGCCAACACCGCCGCAAGAGCCGTACATCGGCTCCGCCGGATCCTAGGGCGGCGGGGGTTGTGGTCGGACTAGCCAAAAGTCGGGTTTCTGTGCCCGAACTGGAACCTCAGCGGGGACTCTGAAAAGCTGGCGGTTCGGGAAATGGCTCTACTGCGCCACTCGACAGAGGTCTCGGCCCGAACCCGTCTTCCGATAGGGGCAGTAAGGACGAAGCACGCCCCTAATGAGACAAGATCGCGACGCTCGTCCTGCGCGTCCTCGACTGCGGCCCCATGACGAACATCTCAACCGAAGACCCGACGCTTCTGGTTCTCGATGTCCACTCGGTGTGGCTGCGAGCGGTCGAACGTATCGGCGAGGAGGCGGGATTCGCAACCACGACGACGGATTCCACCCAGGATGCGTTCAAGTTGCTCCGCCGGGGCAGATTTGATGTCGTGATTTGCGGCGTCGATACGGGCGGCGAGAGCCTGCCCTGGACGGAGTTGCTCTCGCGCTTCAAGAAGCTCGCCCCTACAGCGAAGTACATCCTCGTGGCCGACGAGGACGATCAGGCCGTCTTGCGGCGTGCTCATAAGGCCGGTGCGGATGCGTACGTGACCAGGCGCGTCGAGCCCGAGGATCTCGTGTTTGCGATCCGCCAGGTGCTTGCTCCGGCGCTCTACCTCATCTGGCCGTTCGTCCGGTCTCGCCGATCAGCAGAGAAGGGCGCAGGGCATCCGCCAGGGCTCACGCCTCGCGAGAGCGAGACGCTGGAACTGCTCGCGGAAGGCCGCTCGAACGCCGAAATCGCGAAGACGCTCGGCATCACCGAGCAGACCGTCAAAGGCCACCTGTGGCGCCTGTACCGAAAACTCGGCGTAACGAACCGGACGGCTGCCGCACGGTTGGTCGACAAGGTCGGCCGCCGCAGTGAGGGCACGGTCCGCGGGCGGGGCGGCTGAGCTCGATCCCGAGCTTGGCCAGTTTCGACCCAGCGCTTCTAACGGAAGCTGAGGCCGAGCCGGAGAAACTTCGACACCACGCGATCAACGGATGTGTCGTCACGGTCAGCCTTCGAGTCCGGCTCGGCTGACCCCCGTCCAATGAAACACGGCGGAGCGTCTTCGCGGACGTCACCGCGGCCGGGGGAGTCGTGTCCTCCTCTGACTTCTCGCCGACCCTTTCTCTTAGCGCCTTGGCGCCTGCGATGTCCATCCATCAGCTCCTTGGTTACTTCGTACCGTTCGCAATTTGGGGCGACGTCTCCTACATTCTCGACCCCTTTTCGGATGGGTTAGACCCCCGAGCAGGCCGCGCATCCGGCCGAAGGATGTCTCCGGTATCTCGCAGCGCTCACCGACGACGGCTCCGTCAGCGGCACGCGAAGACGCGCGGCTCATGCAGCGGTCATCCGCCTAAGCATGCCTGCGAGGCGCGCTTCGCGACAACGCCCTCTAGGGGGCCATCCGCTGCACGCAGTCGCCGGCCTAGCGGTCTGTCTCGTCGATGATCTCGCGCACGCGCTGGCGCAGCGACTCGGGAAGCGTCGCGAACTCTTCGCTGTCGCGCAGCCTGCGAAGGCGATTCACGATCGCGTAACGACGGCGGTCGACCCCCTGGTTGTCGAGTAGCCAGACGAGCGTCCCGGCTGCCTCAGCCGAGATCGACCCCTCCCCTCTCTTTTCTCCGCCGTTCACAGACGCCCGGCGAAGACTACCGCTGCGGCGGTGCCCAGCGCGGCTAGCGGAAGCTCAGGCCGAGCCGGAGAAACTTCGACACGCCGCGATCAGCGGGCGCGTCGTCACGGTCAGCCTTCGAGTCCCGCCGGCTGACCCCCGTCCAGTGGTACACGGGCGGAGCGTCTTCGTGGATGGCTGCGCGAGCAGGCGGAGTCTCGTCCTCCGCTGCCTTCTCGCCGAGCCTCTCTTTCAGCGCCTTGGCGCCGTTGATGTCCATCCGTTAGCTCCTTTGTGACTTCCTACAGTTCGCAATTTCGGTGACGTCTCCTACATTTTCGTCCCCCATTCGGATGGGTTGACCCTCCCCGGTTGATATTGGAGCGGTTCGTCTCGCGTGAACTTGGAATGCTCATGCTGTGCCCGTCGCGATCGTCACAGGCTCGGACTCGGGGATCGGTCGAGCGACCGCGGTACGGCTCGCCGCAGACGGCTTCGATGTCGGCATCACGTGGCACGAAGACGAGAGAGGCGCGCATGAAACCGCCGACGAAGTGCGCGCGCACGGGCGCCGTGCGGAGGTGCGACGGCTGGACCTGGCCGACCTCCCTGCTGCAGCGGATGTGATCGACGAGCTTGCGGATGTGCTCGGCGGCGTCGACGTGCTGGTCAACAACTCGGGCAC